>CAYSXD010000019.1:0-18571 GCA_964434925.1 uncultured Spirochaetaceae bacterium | reverse complement strand
GTCATAACAGGATTTGGGCTGTTGGGATTAGGTTTTTTTTCTCACAGCTATACAACAATGATTATATTTATGATGATATGGTCTCTTGGTATCCACCTGCATATGACGATCATTGAACCTGTCGCACTGAATTATGCGCATAAAAAAAACAGGGGATACATCCTTGGAAGAATGAACAGCATGCGGTCAATCGGTATTATTGCGGGGACCCTTTTAATCTGGATTTTTATGGGAAATTTTCATGCCAGTTATCGTTCTCTGTATCTTGGAGCATTTTTTGTTTCTCTTATTGCCGGGATTGTGTATTCTTTTCAGAAAAGGGAGAAAGTTGATACTACCAATTTAAAATTTAAATTTATATTCAGGAAAAGATACACCCGTTTTTATATACTCGCTGCACTGTTTGGTGTACGAAAACAGCTTTTTCTGGTTTTTGGTCCATGGCTTTTAATAAAAATGTACAACCGGAAGGCAACGGATCTTGCTCAGCTACTGCTTATCGCTGCCGTTATAGGGGTGTTTTTTAAACCCTACCTCGGAAAACTGATAGACCGCTTTGGCGAAAGAAAAATTCTTATGACTGACGCGGTTTTAATTATACTTCTCTCTTCAACATACGCGGCTTCACCGCATTTCTTTGGCCCTGCTATGGCTCTTCCCATACTTTCCGGTTGTTTTATTGTTGATCAGCTCCTTTTTTCTCTTCGTACAGCACGCACAACGTACCTGACAAAAATACTTGAAACAAAGAAGGACCTTACCCCTTCTCTTGCGATGGGTATCTCTATAGAACATCTCATATCAATGACTGCCCCTCTGGGAGCAGGGTTTCTCTGGACTCATTACGGGTATTACTGGGTCTTTGTCATAGCTGCAGTTGTTGCAGTATTCTCAGGAATCACTGCTTCGGGAATCAGGACCAAATAATAATCACGGTTTCTTTCCAGTATAAAAATATTTGCGGCTCAGGTACTTAATCTGAATTGGTATTCATAACCATATCCGATTCACTAAGCATCAGAGACCCTATGAGAGCGAGAACAGAAAAACCGATAAAAAGGAGCATGAAAATATTCAATCCTGACTTTGTCCCCATTCCCGCTACAAAAATCAGGCCTGAAATCTGACCTGCCAGCAGAATCATACCCTGAGAAGTCGATTCGGGAGTGGGAAAACTAACTTCCGCCGCGTATTGAAACCCGATAGGACCGGCACTCATAACGAAGAAACCTAGAATAAACGAACTTATCAGTGCTCCGGCATAACCAGCCGAGAAATGAAGCCCTGCAATACCCGGAACCATCCCGATCATGCAAATAACAAGAAATATTCTTCTCTTTCCTGTCTTATCCGAAAGGATGGGAATTATAACTGCACCAATAACTCCGCCAATAAGCATAATACCGCCAACCATACCACTCTGATCAATCGTTAACCCCTTTCCCAGACATATCGAATCTATCATAGTCGTTACCGCGTTAAACATTCCGAGTCCGAGAAAAAACAAAATGATGAGGATAACCATATTACGCTGTTTAAATAGGTGAATTATGCCATTGATGAAGGAATCACGCTGCACAGTCTCAATCTCAGGAGGAAGAGATGGTTTTTTCCTTATAAAAACAAGACTTAAAACAGCTGACAGCACGGTGATAAATGCATAAATCAGCAGCATTCTCTTAAGACCGCTGATTTCTGTTATAAGCGTTCCACTGTAACTTATCTGAATCATTATCGGTGTCAGGATCATCACAATAATTATCCCGATATACTGAGAAAGTGCCGCGAATCCTGCAGCCATAGCCCTTTCCTTAAAAGGGAACCACCTGCTTGAAAGAGCCGTTACTGCGTTAAGAACGAAGGGCTGAGCTGCCGCCAGCCCAAGCTGCCCAATAAGAACAATAGTAAAAGTATCGGCGTACACACCCTTTACAAGGGCGGAAACTCCCGCAAGAACAGCGCCAATTCCAAGACCTACCCCTATACCATACGTATCAATTACATAAGAAGCAGGAATACTCAAAACAAGAAAAACAAACATATAACTCATGGATAGGAAATCGATCCACCTGCCGGATACGTTATAGTAAATCATAGCCGCCGATCGGATTGGCGCAAAAGTAAGCCATTGAATTTGAATGGTTAAATTAATAAACATGTAGGCTGCGAGCACAACCCATCTGTAAGGAAAAACCTTTGTTTTAACCATTTCCATAACCGTACTCCATTCTTATTTTAGCTACTTTCCGGATATTTGACAAAAGGAGACCCCGCAAACCGAACAACAGAAATTGCCGTCCTTCCAGCCGTCATTATTTCCACAATTATTTCCAATTTTTGAACTATAAACTTTTTTTCCTCTCCCTTCAATACCTGAGAAATCCTCAGGCTGCCGGTATATGGATAATGTTTAAGAGAAAGAGTATACTCTTTTATTATGATTCATATTATAGATTATTCTGCAGAGATACTGGAAGAACTTGATGTTTCGACAATAGAGGACTGTATTCCTTTCAGAGAAAAGCCCTCTGTCACCTGGATAGACATTGACAGTCTGGAAGACGCTGCTCTTATTGACAGAGTCGGGTCCCTTTTTAATATTCATCCGCTTATAATAGAGGATATTAAACAGCCCGGACAACGCCCTAAAATGGAAGAATTTGATTCATACAGCTACTTTGTTCTGCGCATGTTTTCTCTTCAAAATGATAAAATAAGCATTGAACAGGTAAGCATCATCATGGGGAAATCGTACATCATAACTTTTCAGGAAAAACCGGGAGATGTTTTTGATCCTATTAGAGAGCGGATCCGTGCCCGGAAATATCGAATAAATTCTCTTCATTCAGATTTTCTGGCATACAGTTTAATAGATAGTATTATTGATAACTACTATATTATTCTCGAAACACTTGGTGAACAGGTTGAAAATCTTGAGGACATTCTTCTGGTAAATCCGGGTAAATCCGCTTTACACAAGATCCATTTCCTTAAACGAAAAATCCTCTCTCTAAGACGGTCTGTCTGGCCTTTGCGTGAACTGCTTACCAATTTTGAACGTTCCGAATCAGTCTTGATAGAGAGACCGACCCATGAATATATCCGTGATATATACGATCATGTCATCCAGATAATTGATACAATAGAAACATACAGAGATTCACTGTCCAGTATGCTGGATATCTATCTCTCCAGTGTGAGTAACCGTATGAATGAAATTATGAAAGTTCTTACCGTTATCTCAACTATTTTTATCCCCCTCACCTTTATAACCGGATTGTACGGTATGAATTTTAAATACATGCCTGAACTTTCATGGAAAGCGGGATATCCGATAGTTCTTCTTGTTATGGCCTTCGTTGTTATTGGCCTTATAATTTTCTTTAAAAAGAAAAAATGGCTTTGACCTAAGTGATCTTTCTATGATCCTTTCGTGCCCGTCTTATGTAATTCCCGGTACCTGGTGGGAAAACATTCAGTATATAGATAGATATCTCCCTGAAATTACAAACGTTGAACTTCTCTTTTTTATATATGATGAAGAAACCCGCAGGCTCCTTGCCCCCGAAGAAAAGGCCATTCTCTCTTACAACGGAAGGCTGACCTTTACCGTTCATCTGCCAGACCCTCTTCTGCCGGAACATGATGAAATAATTGACAAAACTTCTTTTCTAGCTGTCAACTGGATTATTCATCCTCCCAAACAGGGAGAAGAATTACCGTTTACAAAGGCAGTAGATTCCCTTAGGTTAAAATATGGAAACAGATTTCTACTGGAAAATCTCACAGGAAGAAACCACCCATGGTTTATTAAGCACACTGAATGGCCTCTCTGCCTTGATACAGGACACGCGCTGCTTCGGGGACATTCTCCCGGACTGTATTTTAATCGTTTTAAAAAACGAATAAAGGAAATTCATCTACTGGATATTTGCGAAGGCAAAGATCACTCCCCACTTTTAAAAGAAAGTATATGGCTGCGAAATTTTATACCTCTGCTTTATGAATATTCAGGAATAGTGAATATTGAACTTTTTAATAAGGATGAAGTTAGTGCCAGTGTTAAGGTGATGAAGCAGCACCTCCCCCCCGTATAAACCTATAAAGGGGAGATAAATATTTAGTAAAAAAGAATTACACGGATTGAACTGTCATTTTAGTTCTGCCGAGTAATATTTCGATATATTACCTTACTTTTACCGTAATAACTTCCTCTCTCTTTAGAAATATGTTTCGAACACGCTCCTGCCAGAGGGTCCCGAACTGCTCTTTTTCCTCTAACGAAGCATTACCGCTTAACACTTTCGGCATCAAAATCTGTATTAGGGAATCACCGGGTACAATTCCCGGGTTATAATAAACATCTGCCTGTTTTCCCGTATCAATCCGTGTAAAACGAACAGAGGATTCGACAGATGTATTAAATTTCATGAGAGAATGCCTGACAAATTTACCGCCAATACCTTTGAATCCTCTTATTTCAGTAGCACCGGTTATATTCTCAACAGCATTTGCAATAACACCGGTTACTTCATCACTTTCGGAATTTTCAAATTCAACACGGATACCGCCTCTTAAAGGAGTTTCATCTCCATATAGAGCTTTTAAACCTTTTAGTGTCATCAGATATGCTCCCGCTATCGTAGGACAGCTATGACCCGCGCTTTTGACAATTTCTGTATATGAAATTTCCAGTAATCCGTTTTTAAATACACCCAAAAAATCAGAAAGCTCATCTTTTAAAACTATCTTTTCTACTTCATCAAAAAACTCCGGATAAATCATATCAGCCCCTTCATTTTTATATATTACTATTTTACTACAATTTAAACAAATATTCAAGCCACACGAAATAAATGCCTGTTACATCAAATTCCACAGATCATATTGATAAGAAAAACTGATTTTCTAATTTTTGCATAGTATCCGAAAGATAAGAGTAATCGTATCCCCCCCCATTACCCCGTTAGAGAATTCTGATTATCGAAGCTATTAATGTTTCAAGAGTAAAGGGTTTTATTACACAGCCGCTGAATCCATAATCCCGGTAATGCGCCATGACCGGGTCCTGGGAATAGCCACTGGTTACGATTGCTTTTACCCCGGGATTGATAACCCTGAGTTTTTCTATTGTGTCCTTTCCTCCCATACCTCCCGGAATAGTAAGATCCATTATGACAACATTATACGGAATACCGGCTTTCATTGCATCTTCATATTTTTTGAACGCTTCTACACCTTCACAAGTATAGTCGACACTGCATCCCATCTTTTTAAGCATCGAAGATACAACAGTACGTATCATCTCCTCATCATCCATAATAAGAATCCGTAGGTTTTTTAACAAATTTTTTTTATTTTGGCCCGGTTCTTCATGATTTTTGCCTGAAGAAACTTCAGCGGGTAGATATAACGTGAACGTTGTTCCATTCTCTGATGAGGAACTCACGTTAATCCGCCCCCCATGTCGTTTCACAATACTGTAAACGGTTGCAAGCCCTAAGCCACTTCCTGTTTGTTTTGTACTGAAATACGGATCAAAAATTTTCTCCCGATATTTTTCAGGAATACCTGATCCGGTATCCTTAAGCGTAATCTTCAGAAACTTTTGATCTCCCTGCAGATGCTTGACCAATCCGTCTGAAGGTACGGTACTGTTCATTGCTTCAATGTAGAACATTCCCCCTTCCGGCATTGCCTGCTTGGCATTTATTGTAAGATTTCCGAATATTTGTTCCAACTGCCCTTTATCAGCCTTTGCCATCCATAGTTTCTCATTAAGAGAAAAAACCGGTTTTACGTTACTGCCGCTCAGATTAAAAACAACAGTTTCTGTTATAATTCCTTTTATATCCAATAATCCGATAACAGGGTCACCGCCTCTTGCAAAGGTTAACAGCTGATGTGTCAGTCCTGTAGCACGAAGCAGCCCCCTTTGCGCTCTCTCAAGGTAGAGAGCGGCAGAAGATTCAGATGTAAGCTCCATGGAAGCAAGCTCTATATTTCCAATAGCACCTGTTAAAATATTGTTAAAGTCGTGGGCTATTCCTCCTGCAAGAACCCCTACGGATTCAAGTTTTTTGTATTTTAAAAGCTCTTGCTCCTGTTGCTTTCTTTCTGTGATATTTCTTATTATTGATAAAATCTTATCCTCACCAAACGGTACAATGCGGGTCTCATAACACTGTACACCATTCTCCCCAGGCAATTCATATTCATAGAATTCTACATTTCCCGATACAACTGCTTTTTCATAGTGCTGGAGAAACTTTTTAACTTTATCCTCCGGAAATATAGTTTCCATTTTTTGCCCAAGAAACTGATCCGGGGAAACCAATAGATCGTCCACATTACGGGTAAAATAATCCAGATAGGTCCCATCTCTTTTTTGGATAAATATTAGATCAGGCTGCACGTTTAAAATTGCTGTATTTTTTGCTTCACTTTCCCTTAAATCATCTTCAACTTTTTTAAGAGCAGTAATATCCCTGGAAATTTTAACATAATTGATTATTCCCCCTGCCTGATCTTTCAGTGGGAAAATGACAGAATCAAGGTACAATGAATGACCGTCTTTTCTATGAAAAACATTTTGGCCGCGCCAGATAGTACCTTCTTTTATACTATTTTGAAGTTCTCCGGATTGTTCGGCATCATCGTGGCTGAATGTTGGCAACCCGGTTCCCTTTGCTTCCAGAAAAGAAAATCCTGTTATTTCCTCGAAAGCGGAATTAACATATTCAATATTTCCTCTGATATCTGCAATTGCTATCGCCTCCGCCGATTGTTCGAGTATTTGATTCACCCGGAAAAGCCTCTGCTGTGCAGTTTTAGCTTCTGTTATATCCCTATTAATGATTCCCCGCCCCTGTATATTTCTATGAGAATCAAGAACCGGGATAACCTGTTGCTCAATCCAGTGGATCGTTCCATTCTTATGAACAATTCGGAATTCAGATATGGTTATTCTTTCACATAACAAAGTGTTAAAAAAAGATGCAAAGGATTTATTTTGTTCCTGCGGATACATTATTTCTTCTAATAAACTTGTATTACTAATAAATTCTTCCGGATTATAGCCGGTAATTGCTTTCACTCCGGGTGAAATATTCTGTATTACTCCGGCCGGATTCACCCACATGAACCAATCTGTTGAAAATGCTATAAGAGCTTTTACAGCTTCATTTTCCCATTCTCTCACTTTCATACTAATACAGCCCTCTTGTAGGAACCTCCAGAAATAATATACAGAATTTATGTTTTTATAAAAGATGAACGCTTATTGAATCGTCAACTTTTTTCTTAAGCGTATCACTTATTACTTCATAGGTTCCTGTTCTGCTGGCCGCACATCCCAGACAGGCTCCCTGGTACCGTACATAAACTCCTGTTGTATCATTTTCTTCCTTCATGTCAACAACCTCAACACTTCCTCCGTCAGCATTCAATATAGGCAGAATAAACTGCTCAATGACATTTTCTACAGCCTTGTGTTTTTGAATGAGCGTTAAATCTGAAAATTTCTTTTCTTCAGAAGGAGTATTTAGTTTTTCATGATCCATTTCCGCCCGAGTGTCAGCAAGAATATCAACAAGATAGAATTTACGTTTTTCATGCCCACCGGGTCGTATGCATGACTTACAGAAGGCACCCGCTTTGGTATACTGCGTTATCTCTTCAACCGTTTTAAGATCGTTTAAACGTATAACATCTTTTATAGTACTCAAAGATACCTGGGCACATTCACACACTATCTCCTCATCCCCGAAGGTTGACATATCAACATTTTTATAGATTGAGGCCGCTTTTTTAATAACATCATAAGCCATTACCGAACAGTGCATCTTTTGCGGAGGTACGGCAGGTTTATCCGGAGAATCTCTCAGAGCTCTTTCCACGTCCAGATTGGTAATTTTTACCGCTTCATCAACGCTCAGGCCAATGCACATTTCTGCCATAACATCACTTGAAGCAATAGCAGTACCGCATCCGAAACTCTTATATTTTGCATCAAGGATTTTCCCATCTTCCGGGTCCACCATCCAGTAAAGCCGTACCGCGTCACCGCAGGAATCGGCCCCGTAATCGGCAACAACCAGCTTTGCGTTTTGTGCGGCTGCATCTTCCTCTGTTATTTCCCCCATATAGGCAGGATTGTTCATCCTCATTGTGACTTTATCTGAATATTGCTCCCAGAGAGAGCCTCCTATTAAATCATTTTTTGCCATATAAACTCCAGTTAACTATATGTATTCTTTATTACGTGTTGATGAAATTGCCCGCAAACGCCTGACGCTATCCTCTATAGCCCGGATAGCAACATCAATTTCCTGTTCGGTAGTATATCTTGAAAGGCTGAAACGCATTCCCGTATGAGCAAGTTCATTTCCTATCTCCATTGCAACAAAAGTCGGATTCGACTCCAGGGATTCGGAAGAGCAGGCACTTCCTGTAGAAGCGGCAATCCCCTTCTGATTAAGATCCCACAAAAAGGCTTCACCTTCAATGCCCTTGAAACTCGCAAGAATAGTATTTGGTGTTCTATTGATTCTCTTCCCGATTACTCTGACATCCTTGATGCGTAAAATTGCATCTTCAAGTTTATCACGCAGTCTTTTAACCTCAGTAGCTTCATACTGCAGATTTTCCACTGCCAGTTCCATGGCCTTACCCATCCCTATAAGATAGGGAGTATTGATTGTACCGGCTCTCAAGCCTGCCATCTGCTCTCCTCCGTGAATAAGAGGAACTAGAGAATTACCTTTTCGAACATAAAGTCCTCCAATTCGTTTGGGACCATGAAATTTATGCGCGCTGAATGTTATGTAGTCAGCCTGAACCTCATGCAAATCCACAGGAATCTTCCCAACTGCCTGAACTGCATCAAGATGCAGCTTAACCCCGTTTTCCCTGCATATACGGGCATAGTCCTTTACAGGATTAATTAAACCGGTCTCGTTGTTCGCCCATATTATTGAGACAAGTGCTGTGGTATCAGGGTTAATGGCTTCTTCAAGAGCATCAGGATCTACCAGCCCGTCTTTATTTACCGGAAGCCATATAATTTCAGCACCGAGTTTCTCTAAAAAACGGTAGGTGTTGGAAACAGCAGGATGCTCTATGCTGCTGGTAATCATACGGGTTTTTTTAGAACCTGAAAGCAGGTTACGGTAGTATTCTGATTTAATAACTGTGTTATTTCCTTCAGAGGCACAACTGTTAATAAGTATATCATCATTATCAGACGCATTAAGTCCAGCATACAATCTGTCTAAAGCCGTTCTCATAAAAGGATGAACTTCTGTTCCAAAACTATGCAGAGAATTGGGATTCCCGTACATTTCACAGAAAAAAGGATCCATTGCATCTTTTACCGCCGGATCGACCATTGTTGTCGCATTATTATCAAGATATATTCGTTTCATGAGCTATAATATAGGCATAATTAAATAATATGACAACTATTCTTCACATGTATTGGAGAGTTTTTAGTAATGCTTTATAATCCAGATAAGAGCTTCCTCAGTTGAGTGGAAGGTACGGACAACACCTTTTAACTCACTGCTTTTGAAAGTTCCTTCTATACCAAAGGTCAACAGTCCAGCCTGGGATGCGGAAGCAACACCTGAAGTGGAATCATCAATAGCAATACATTCACCAGCCGGTAAATTTAAAACACCACACGCCTTTCCATAGCTTTCTGGATCAGGTTTTACTTTTTCAACATCCTCTACACAGATACCGGAAGTAAATAATTTTAGAATACCCGCATTACGGAGCAGAAGCTCTACGTTTTTTCTCGGACTGGATGTTGCCCACGAAAACACGAAGGTACCGGAAAGTGTAATAAGTAAATCTTTTAAACCTTTATTAAAAACAGGTTTAGTAGAAATAAGTTCATAAAACAGAGCCTCTTTTTGACGCAGCAGACTCTCCATCGGATATTTTACCTGATTTTTTTTGGATAGATATTCCGCAAACACGGCACATGGTCTGCCTACCCAACGGGTTAGCTCTTTTTCTGTTACTATAAAATTATTCCGCCTGGCAGTTTCCTTCCACGCCAGTGCATGAAGCGGCTCCGTATCAAACAAAACCCCGTCAACGTCAAAAACTATACCCTTTATTACCCTGTTCATAATTCATACCCTGGAAAAAACCGGTTGTATAACAGCCGGTTTTTATTTATCCAAATAGGTGGGACCTCTATAAATCTCTATTTTTTGTCTATAGATACCACATCAATAGACAACTCATCCAGCTGTTCCTGATCAACGCTCCCGGGAGCATCAGTCATTAGACAGGTTGCTTTCTGAGTCTTTGGAAAAGCAATGACATCACGTATTGATTCAGTTTTGAGAAAAAGCATGATAAGCCTGTCAAGGCCGAGTGCCAGACCCCCATGGGGAGGAGCCCCGTACTGAAGTGCGTCAAGAAGAAATCCAAATTTTTCTTTTGCTTCATCCTCTCCAATTCCAAGTATTGAAAAGATTTTTCGCTGCATTGCATTATCATGAATTCTTATGCTCCCCCCCCCGGCTTCAGTACCATTAATCACAATATCATATGCATTTGATTTTACAGTAAAAATATCCGTATCCAGTTTATCAATATCTTCCGGTTTTGGTGCGGTAAACGGATGATGAGTAGGTGTCGGATTACCATCCTTATCTTTTTCAAACATTGGAAAATCAACTACCCAGGAAAGGTTTAACTTATCCTCATCAATAAGGTTAAGTTTCCGTCCAAAATATTCCCTCAGAGCACCGAGGCTCTGGCAGACAACCGGTTCCTGGTCAGCCACAAAAATAAGGACATCACCCACCTGGGCTTCTGTTTTTTCAAAGAGGATCTTTACCTCATCATCCTTAAAAAACTTAACAATGGGAGACTGTGGCCCCGTCTCATTCATTTTAATCCAGGCAACCCCTTTTGCACGATAATTTTTGGCAAACGGTGTCATATCATCAAGATCTTTCCGTGAAAGTTTACCGGCCGCGCCTTTCAGATTAATAGCACGTACACAGCCTCCGTTTTTTACCGCGTTGGCAAAAACGCCGAAACCGGATTCTGCAAAGACATCACTCAGTTCAATTATCTTCAGATCAAAACGAAGGTCCGGAGCATCTTTACCATACTCAAGCATTGCCTGATCGTACGTCATACGGGGCAGAGGAAGCTGTAAATCCCGGTTGAAAAAATCTTTTAGAAGACGGACAAAAAGCTTTTCGATAATAGCCATAACATCTTCCTGATCCACAAAAGACATTTCCATATCAACCTGCGTAAACTCAGGCTGTCTGTCCGCCCGCAAATCTTCGTCCCGAAAGCACTTTGCTACCTGAAAATACCGGTCAAAACCCGAAATCATCAAAGCCTGTTTAAAAAGCTGGGGGCTCTGTGGCAGCGCGTAAAACTTACCCTCATTTACCCTGCTGGGAACAAGATAATCACGGGCACCTTCAGGAGTAGCCCGTGTAAGAATGGGAGTTTCTACGTCAATAAAATCATTTTCCACAAAAAAATTACGAATAGCATGGGTGACTTTACTTCTATAAATAAGATTATTTCTCAATTCTGTGTTTCGCAATTCCAGATACCGGTAGGTAAGACGTGTCTCCTGATTAACATTTTCCGAATGATTAACATCAAAAGGCGGTGTCTTAGATTTATTAAGGAGTTCAAACCCGATAACATATATTTCAACATCTCCTGTCGATAGATTTTTATTTTCCATACCATCAGGTCTTGAACGCACCTTGCCTTTTATAGAAATAACATCCTGGCTTCGAAGATGTACGGCTTCTTTGTGGGCATCACCGGATATTTCAGGGTCAAAAACAATCTGTGTCAAACCCCAACGGTCATTGAGATCAATAAATTCGACTCCACCATGATCACGGTAGTTCTCTACCCAACCGCTTAATACTACTGTTTCTCCAACCTGAGCTCTGGTAAGCTCGCCGCACGTGTGTGTTCGTTTAAATTTCAACTCGTTATCCCTGTTTAAATATTTTATTTCTTATCAATTGCCGCGCAATTTTCGGATTTGCATTACCTGCTGTTGCTTTCATAACCTGACCCATAAAAAAACCCATCTGCTTTTCCGAGCCATCACGTATGGCCTCGGCAACCTTTATATTAGAATCTACTATACCACTAACAATCGTTTCAAGTTCTTTCTCATCTGATACCTGTTCAAGTCCCAGTTCTTTGACAAGCTGTACAGAGTCTTTACCCTCTTCAAATACTCCGGAAAGTACTTTTTTTGCGGAATTCCGGGTTATGGCTCCATCATTTACCATACTGATAATATCGTTAAGATTTTTTGGAGTCAACAAAGAATCAGCCAGATTATTCCCGGTGATATTGAGCTGTTTCTGAACATCGCCGCTTAACCAGCGGGCTGCAATTAGAGGATTTGCACCCAGAGAAACGGTTTCTTCAAAAAAATCAGCAGTTTCTTTTTCACCGGTAAGAAATGCAGCTGACTGATCTGATAGTGAGTATTGGTCTCTGAAACGTTGTTTTCGTATCAGAGGCAGTTCGACAAGTGTATTTTTTATTTTTGCTAAAAAACTTTTCTGCGGGCGGTATGGAGGAAGATCAGGTTCAGGAAAATAACGATAATCGTTGGATGATTCCTTTGTCCTCATTGAACGGGTTACCGACCGGTCCTCATCCCACAATCTTGTTTCCTGAATAATTTTTTGGCCCCTTGTTACTACTTTTGTATGTCTTATTATTTCATATTCAAGTGCTTTCTTTACAAAACTGGAAGAGTTTAGATTTTTTACCTCTGTCTTTGTACCCAGACCTTTTCCCTGTTCATTTATAGAAATATTCGCGTCACAACGCATACTTCCCTCTTCCATATTACCGTCAGTAACACCAAGATACCGGACAGTCTGTCTGAACTGTTGAAGGAAAATTTCCGCTTCCCTGCCGCTTTCCAGGTCCGGTTCAGTAACAATTTCCAGAAGCGGAGTTCCCGCCCGGTTATAATCAAGGAATGACCGGGACCCCGAATGAATCATTTTACCTGCGTCTTCCTCAAGATGGACATCATGAATACGTACTTTTTTTATGTGCCCTTCCCCCAGGTCAACATTAAAAAAACCATTGACCCCAAAGGGGAATTCAAACTGGCTTATCTGATAATTCTTCGGCATATCAGGGTAAAAGTAATTTTTCCGTTCGAAAACAGCTGTTTCATTCAAATGACATTCCAACGCCATACACACCTGATATGATTTTCTTACCGCTTCCTCATTGAGGGAAGGAAGAACTCCCGGATATCCCATACAAACAGGGCAGATATTTGTATTTGGGGCATCGCCGAATTCATTTTTACAGGAGCAAAAAACTTTTGTATTGGTAATAAGGTGAATATGAATTTCAAGTCCTATAAACGTCTGATACACTTTTTAACTCCATTTCTCTGTATACAATGGGGAATTGGGAGAGGGAAAATCCTTCTCACATGCCCCGGCAACGGTAAAAAGGCGATCTTCTTCAAAGGGAGGCGCAATGAACTGAACACCGACAGGAAGATCGTTTTCAATACTTGAAGGGACAGCCATAGCTGGAAATCCTGTAAGATTTGCCGCGCAGGTATATTTATCAGCCACTTTCTGCTGAAAGGGGTTCATAGCATTTTCTCCGTGTTTAAAGGGGACCGTTGGAAAAACAGGCATCATAATGACTTCTGAATTTGTAAATAATCCGGAAAATTCATTTCGAATGGCTGTACGTATTTTTTGAGCCCGGTGATAATACCGATCCTGAAATCCTGAGCGTAAAACGTACGTACCAAGAAGAATTCTAAGTTTCACTTCATCTCCAAAACCTTCATTTCTAGATTGTTCCATCAGTTCGGAAGGGTTTGAAGCTTCTTTTGGCGCGTATCCGTAACGTAGTCCTGTATACCGTGCAAGATTAGCGCTTGCTTCGGCAGTAGCAATAGTGTAATAGGCAGGGACAACATATTCCATCATCGGTACATCTACCTCTTCCGTTGTAAAACCCAGTGATTTAATTCGTTCAATTGCCATCCGGTAAGAATGTTCAACATCCCTGGTTAACGCTCCTTCGGGATTTTTAAGAATACCAATTGTTTTTACCTGACCGTTATTCAATGAACCGGGATGCTGTACCGATGTATTATCCTTATCATCCTGTCCAATCATTATATTAAATACCAGCCGGCTCTGCTCTGTTGTCTTTGAAAGAATTCCCACAACATCAAGAGAAGATGCATATGCAGTTAAACCGTAACGGGAAACAACTCCGTATGTCGGCTTCAGACCGTATACCCCGCAGAAGGATGCAGGTTGGCGTACAGACCCGCCGGTATCAGTTCCCAGTGCAAAAGGTACAAATCCTGCTGCCACCGCCGCGGCACTTCCGCCGCTTGAACCGCCGACAACCCGTTCAGGGTCCCAGGGATTATTTGTTTTACCCAATGCTGAATTATCGGTGGAAGACCCCATCCCGAATTCATCCAGATTCGTCTTCCCGACAACAACGCCTCCTTCTGAAATGAGTTTCTTTATCGCGGTAGCTGTATAAGGAGAGGTAAAATTTTCTAAAATCTTTGATCCGCAGGTTAATTGAAACGAATCAACAGCAAGAATATCTTTAACGCCAAAAGGGATCCCCGTTAACAATCCTTTTTTTTGTTGGGTCAGAACTTTACCTTTTTCAGGATCAAATTCAAGAAAACTTCCTACGGTTTCTTCCTGCCTTCTAACAAATTCGATATAATAATTTTTATCTGCTGAAAGAGCCCTGCTCCATCTTTCTTCAAAAATCCGCATAGTAAACCTTTACAGTACATTTGGAATAACAATAAACCGGTCATCCCGTATTGGAGCCTGAACCAGTATTTTTTCAGGAGTCATTGTATCGGGAGCACTTTCCGAATCATCCCGGGTCCGGTTTTCTTTCTGAAGCACATAGTTTGTCGGTTCAAGACTGGTAATATCAATTTTTTCCATGGAGGAAAAATATTCAAGCATCCGGGATACTTCCCCGGCGAGTTTTTCCGCTTCTGCTTTATTCAACTCAAGCTTTGCAAGTGAGGCTGTTATATATAATTCCTTAATATCCATAATGCTATTCTTATACCCGCATTGGAATTAAAAGTCAAGAAGATCGGGATACGTCAGAGTATCCCGGATTGTTGTTTTACCGTTATAAAAGGTTAAAAATTTGTATGGAGGATATGGGAGTCGAACCCACGACCTATAGATTGCGAATCTATCGCTCTAGCCAGCTGAGCTAATCCCCCGCTAAAAAGGAGTATACATTCAAACAGATACGAAAATCAAGGACCCGTTAAAAAAAGTATTTTCATAGAGTAATCCTAATCAACAATCTGCTGCCGTCGTTTTGAATTGACAAAACGGGCAAAGTCATTAATATTTTTTACAATAATTCTATCCGGAAAAATTTCCACCCGTCTCTGACTTGCAAAATGATTTAAAACAGCACGGCTTCTTTCAGGCGACATACCTGCCCAATGTGCAATATCATCTACAGCAGTATTAAAAACCCGCTCATCTTTATCGGTATCATCAATTTGCTGTGTTTCAGCAAGCATAAGAAACACATCGGCGACCTTTGCCTGTTCATCACTCAGCGTTAGAATAAGAAACCGCCTCTTTTGATCATAAATTCTTTTGGTAAACAGTTTGAGCAGTTTCAATGCAATTTGAGGAGTCCCTTTCATAAGAATTTCAAAATTCTCCCGGTTAAATTCAAGAGCACGCACCTGATCAAGAGCAACAGCTGACGCGGAGCGGGGGGCTTCCTCAAGGATAGCCATTTCACCAAAGAGTTCTCCCGGATAAAGAATATCAATATTTTTTTCCAGATCATCAATAATTTTTACTATCTGAACCCTCCCTGACTGAATAAGGTAGAATGTATCCCCAGGTTCATGTTCGCAAAAGATAATATCTTCAGGTTGGTAATTGACAGCAAACCTGCCAAACATTGACAAATCAAGCGACATATTATTTCTCCTCTATCCTTTTCAAAGCTTTCTTTGATTTTCTGTATACGGGAAGATCCTCTTTTGCCATAGTGAGTATTTTTTTATAAAAACCCGCAGCCTTTACCTTATTTCCACTACTCTCATAGCTTTTTCCCACATGAAAGAGGGCATCAACAATATCCGGGTGCTTTGGGTATTGTTTAATCATAGAAGTATAATGCTTAATGCATTGATCATATTTACCGATATTAAAATAACATCTACCAATTTCATACTGAGCTTTTGCTTCATACTCTCCACCTTCGCTTCCGGAACAAAGCTTCTGGAACTCTTTCAGAGCTTCAAGATAGTGCTCCTGACTAAAAAGACTTACAGCATTATAGTACGATTTAGCAACTTCCGTGAGTTGGCTCCCTGTTGAAGACGGAACCGGACGTGAAATCTTCTTTAAATTACCAGTACTTCCATTCTCCGCAGCCTCAAGAAGGCTGGATGCCTCGGAAGCATATTTTCCCGCGGGATAATAGGTGAGGTACCTGCGAAGCGCATACACCGCCTGCTTGAATTTCCTGCTTTTCAGGTAGTACTGCCCAATTTTAAATAACCCGGCTTCAGGGTCATTTGTCTGTGCTCCACTCATCAGCAGATTTCGGACCTGTTTATGAATTCTTCTCAGTTGATTGGAAAATACTTTAAGCATTTTCATAATAATGCGGGTATTCTGAAGAGCTATCTGCTCAAATTCCGAAACAGTAAAAGATATCATCATGGCATTTGCAAGTACGACCGCTGTCTCTTCCCGGGGATACTTACCAAGAGCTGATTTAACACCGAAAAATTCACCCGTCTGAATGAGATCGTGCATCTCCTGCCCTGTTTCTATATCATTATAGTTCAAACTTACTTTGCCTGATTTAAGAATATAAACCCTTTCGCTGTTATCACCACGAAAATACACTATTGAATTGGCCTTATAATTTACAGCTTTTGGCATTGCGATCTCCTACAGTCATTTTTAATAATTATCGGCGTACAGCCGACTTATCAATAGGTTTATTCGGCACTCGCAGCCCCTTATTAATTATTATCCACGTCTTATCAGCACATTCTTTTGTTGTCATTTTTTTCACTTCATCAGAAGGAATAAAAGGATGAACCGTAACTATTACATGAACCGGGACAACCTTACCTTTTTCCTCAAAACCTTTATATGATCCGTCAATGGTAAGAGGAACAATCGAAGCCCCGGATTCTTTTGCAAGTTTAAAACTTCCTGATTTAAACGGTCCCATTGCATTACTCCGGCTGCGTGTCCCCTCTGGAGAAATATATACCGGATGACCAATTTTAATCTCTTCAATCCCTTTCTGAATAACTTTTTTTGATTGTTTTAAACTTTTTCTGTTTATAAGAATAGCGCGAAGAGGTTTTAGCCACAGGTTTAAAAAAGGAACATATTTTAAACTGTGTTTTCCAAATGCTCCCATAGGACGCGGAATCCATCCCAGAATAACCGGAATATCAATATAGCTTTGATGATTGGAAATAAAACATACCCTGTTATCTTCCGGTAGGTTTTTAAGACCATGTATCTCTACCGATCCGCCCCCCGCTTTTATTATGAGCCGTGCCCAGGCACTCGCAAGCCGATTTACGTAAAGATACGATTTTTCTTTATCAAAGACCTGTAGAAAAAAATATTTCAAAAGAAATACCGGGGAAATAATGAGTAATCCCCAAAAAACAATAATAAATATAAAAGTACGAATTCCAGCCACCTCCATTTCAATGATTAATAGTATACTATACTATTCTACTTTTAAAACAAATATGATACACTATTTTTTATTATTTTATCTAACTTATAGTCAGGAAACTACATGAGAAGCTTAAAAATGCAGCGAGTTGTTGAATTCAGCACAAAACATCCATGGGTAATTATCTTTTTTTGTTTTACCGTAACCCTGTTATTACTTTATCCAATTCGAAAACTAAAAATTGAACCTGACGTCATGACCCTTTTACCACAATCCGTTCAGAAAGAATTAAAAGGAAAGAATCCTGAGCTATCTATAAATTTTGACAGACTCGTTTTAATGATCAGTGGTAAAAACCTTTATTCAGTTAATACTTTACAATTATTTCAAAAAACATTCCTGGATATCCAAAATCATCTCCCGGTGGGAAAACTTATCAATCCTTTTTCTCAGACTATACTTGTAAAATCAGGATCACGGTTACTTCCGGTCACACTTTCGCCTACCGGCAAGGCCCCTGAAACCAGAAAAGAGGTTGGCATATTCAAAGACCGTTTGATGAAAGACCCTTTTGCCAGAGGGTTTATAACTTCCTCCAACCGGGACGTCCTTGTTGTCTATTTCTTTATTAAGAAAGGGATGGACTACATTAAAATGATGGATAAAATCAAAACAATGACAAAGCCTCTCGGTAAAGCGGTAAAGGTAACCGTTACCGGAACTGCATCGTTTTCAGCGGAAACAGAACATTTTCTAACGAAAGATTTAGCTAAACTGCTTTTCTTTGTCATAGCAACAATCCTCCTGAGTTATT
>CAYSXD010000018.1:0-18735 GCA_964434925.1 uncultured Spirochaetaceae bacterium | reverse complement strand
ACTTTGTAAGGATTTTGTTTTCCACTTAGAAAATAGAAAATGAGGGGATATATACCAAAGATAATAATAACCGAATTGAGAGTTAAGAGAGATAATAGCTGTTTGAAAAGATCGATTTCAGAAGTAGATCTTATTTTTAAAATAATATATGCACCAAGAATAATCATACCGAATCCCATAACCTCTGTTATGAAAATAGCTATATGATAAAAGATTCTCGACATTGCGTTAAAAAACTGGTAAGCAGGTCGGGTCATAACCTTATCAAAAGAAAAGTTTAATCCAAAAATTGCCGCGAGGAAGGTAATTGGGAGCAGGTAGTTTTTGGTAGTAGTAAAAATGGTAAAAATATTAGGAGGGAAAAGATTCCCGAGAATAGTACGGTATTCGGGGAAATGAGATACTGTCTGATTTTCGACAATAATTGGGATCCTGTCCGGAGAAAAGAGAATGACAGTCAGTGTCCCGATAATAACGAGAATTATTCCTGATATAATAACTGCAAGTACTGATTTTAAAGCTATGGTACCAATAAGGGTATCCTGTCGCATTTTAAAAACAGCATAACTGAAAGAAAAAAAGACAAGAGGATAGATGGCAAACATTCCAATATCTATAATAAGTTTTGAAAAATAAAGAAATAATTTCTGTACTTTCTCACTATCACTGGGGAGATAAAACCCCAGAAGGATCCCTATACATATTCCGGCTGCATATTTTATCCAAATTTTCATAGTATGAAGAATAAACTAATAGTGCTCTTGTATCAAGCTCCGGAAAGGGGAATATTCCTTAACGCTTTAGTGAATGTCCAAAAGCAGAGAAAACATTTTTATCTGCGAATTTATAAAATTTCCCGTGAGTTGATTTTTGAGAGTCAGTAGCATTTTTAAAAATGAATTCGGCATAGTTTCCCGCTTCTGTGGAAGATGAAAAATATCCATTTATTGATATTGCCTCATTTTGATAAAAGGTAAAGAGGGATTTTATCAGTGAAGTAAAAGCTCCCGATCCAAGTGCATCCAGAGGGGGTAGAATTTCAGTCCCCGGCAGAAAATGAATAAGGGAGAGAGTCCCGTTTCCTTTTTTCTGCATGGAATAAATTATTTCTTTTATAATGAAGAGATTACTTTTCAGCTGAAGATCAACAGCCCATTCAATTTCAGCTGATGGCGTTTCATGAAAAGGCTTGTTTATAGCAACCTCCGGGAAAAGGACAAGTGCTTCATCAAGATTTTCATTTTCCTCCAGCGCACACATTACAACATTTTTTGCTGAAAGAGGTGATCTTCTGTTCCAGGGAATGATATGAATCTCTTTCCTTTGTATTTCTGTTTTCTCCGCTGTCGTTGTTATAATATGATAGCCTTTTTTTAGGAAAACATCTATCAACGGTTTTTCAAGCAATTCATTTTGTCCTGTTATAAGTATGCTCTTCCTCATTGGCTCATAGTATCGTCAAATCTTACATTGTTCCAGTAGTTTATTGATTTCACAGTTAGATTTTTCTTCACTTTCTATCCATGCTTCCAGGTTCCGGTTAAGTTGTTTTGTCATTTGACCCTCACGCATACATGAAAGGATATAGACCCACCAGGTTACTGTTTGAAAGGATTCCCGTTTGAAAAATATTTTTCCTTCCCATGAGTTTATTTTTAGATAATCTTTCACCAGGGAGAAGTTGATAAATTCATTCAGAAGAAAATGAGGATTGCTATTCACCGGAGGTACGAAACTTATAACAATTTTAAAAAGCTGAGTTATTTCATCAAATTCTGATGGAGAGACAGATTTATTCCGTATACTGTCTTTACAGAGATCAATGCCTCCCAGATCTTCAGTATATTCAATAATTTCAGAAAGAAACAGAGGTTGTTTGGTCGAGTCTTCGCTGGAAAAAAGAACTTTCAGTGGAGAGAATACAAACCATGCCATAAGAAGGGAAGGTGCCTCCGGCATAATGGTCATCCCCCGTGCAATGTACTTTTTCCAGTAGGTATTATTGCCTTTTAAAAGTTGTGAGATCTGTGTAAAGTTTTCTCCGAATATTTTTATTATCCGGTTTTGACGGGTAGTGTCCAGACTCACCAGATTTGAAAGTTCTTGGCAGAGAACTTCAAAATCAGCTTGCATATTATTAAGGAAACGTTTCTTCAGTGGATGGAATTTTGTTACCAGTTCAGAAAGCGTGTCAATTCTTTCATTTGTAAAGAAGATGCTGATTAATTTATGTAACGGCTTAAAAAGCAGTTGCTGTTTATAACGGATTATATTGTCAACCCCCTGTCCGTTAAGGCTCTCCTCTACGGCTTTCCAGGAACCGTCTTCGTCCATTACTGTATTCATTGTAAGGTAAAGATGCGTTTCGTATGGATAAAGTTTTATAAAAAGGCCATCACTATGCAGTGCTGATGCTTTACGAATGTAGGTGAGTTGTGTATGCGTTTCGGTAAAGTAAAGGTAATACTGCCCGCCCCGGGGCAGATTCAGGGTCGAAGCTAAATTCTTTACTGTTGTTGCCCCTTCATTGTCCGTCTCTTTCTTAGGTACGGATTTTCGGATAAATCCTGATGCTTCATAGGGACTGTTGTTATATGCCGCAAGCATATATTCTTCTCTGTGTTTATTTGACCAGATATATACATTTTCATTAATTGATCCATCCGGTGCGTTGAGATCATAAAGGGAGAAATTTTCTACTTCGGAAAAAAGATAACGTTTTTTCAGTAAAGGGAAAATATCTCTTCTGTGCCTTTCAATAAAAGCTTCATCAGGAGTTTCATCAAGATATGCTTTTCTGTATTCCATACCATACTTTTCTCTGAATCCTTCTATCTGGCCATGCCCGAACATGGGAAGTCCGGGCATGGCAACCATCATTGTACATATACCGAAGTATTTATCCCCTTTGCCGAATTGCTGTACAGCCGTATCTTCATCAGGGTTATTCATAAAATTAACAAAACGTTTAAGAATTTGCGAATCAAAAAGGAGAGTGTTTTTTATTGATTCTCTGTATTTCTGATTTTCCTCCTGTTTAAGCATATTCATAAAAGCACTGTTATAGACCCTGTGCATCCCCAGGTTTTTAACAAAAAACCCTTCCATCATCCAGAAAGCTTCGGCAAGGAGCAGGGTATCCGGCACTTCTTCCGCTATCCGGTCTACAACTTCCCGCCAGAATTCTTTGGGCATTGCTCTGTTGAATTCGTTTGCAGTAAGTCCCTGTGATGATCTGCTGGGGATGTCTCCCCCGCTTCCGGGAGCAGGAAACCAGAGCCTTTGTACATGTTTTTTTGCCAGCGTCATAGCCGCGTCAAAACGAATAACGGGAAAATTCCGTGCGACATGAAGTATTGTTTCTATGACCGCTTCCCGTACTTCTTTCTGCAGATAGTCAAGCTGTGCCGTATCATTCCAGGCCATGGATGTTCCATCGTTACCATGATAGATGTACCGCGTTCTGTTTGTCGGGAAATGAATATATTTAAAAACTACCGCTGCATCAGTTTTATCATAGTAATGGTCTTCTAAAAATATTCCTACTTCAGGGTTGTTGGAAAGATTTGGTCCGTTGAACGTATATCCGGGAAAAGGCGGATGTGGCAGCTGGATAAAACGGTCAGGAGCACTCATTATCCAGTCTGAATCGAGCCCGGTATGATTTGGCACCATATCACTGGCAAGGCGAATACCGCGGGAAGTACAGCGGTTTTTAAGATTGTTAAGTGCCCCCCACCCGCCGATCTCCTCCGCAATTTCATAGGCTTTAAGGGAATAGGCTGAGGATTCCGCTTCCGGGTTTCCACAGAGGTTTTTAATCCTTTTCGAGGCAGTGCTGCGTTCCCATAATCCTATGAGCCATAGTGTATTGATTCCCCACCTGGACAGTGTGTCCAGCTCTTCATCGGGTATCTCATTCAGGTGCCGAATTGAACGTTTGTATTTCCCGGAAAGCTGGTCCATCCATACAAAGGTACTTTTTGCAATCATGACAACATTGGGCATCCAGTCCGTATCGTCGCTGAATCCCCCCTCATCAAAATCTCCCTCGTAGGTAAGTATGGAAGAGGGGCCGGGTCCGGGAGGAAAGTGGGCTTTTCGCTCTTCTTTAAGAAAATCCAGAGCCCGTAGGAGCTTTTTGAGGAGATTACCAATATATGCCGCCCAGTTTTGCTGAATAAAAAGGAGCTGTGCTTCCAGACTGTCCGGCGTATTTTTCATTGGAAGAAGCAGGAAATCGAGGATATTTATTGTATTCGGGCCAAAGCCTTTTGTGCTGCTGAAAAAGTGATGGATTTCAGCTATTGCCCGGGAATAATCAGAATTTTTTGTAAGAACAGAATCGTCAAAAAGATCCGTACGAATATGTACCGCAGGGTTCTGATTGGTAAGCCAGAGAAGAATAAGGTCATCCAGGTCAGGGTAATGTACTGAATCAGCGGCTGCTATCTTCCTGAAATCGTTGTTGAAGGAATGGAAAAGGGCTTCTTCTTTTTTATTCCCGATTTTTTGTGCTACATGTTCTACCGCGTTCTCTCTCGATCCGGGGTTATCATTCTGAAAATACCGGTTTAAAATATAATGAAAGATTTCGTCTAAAAGGATAAGGGTATTTACCTCTCCTGCTGTTAACCCCGAATTCATTTTTAATGAAGATGGATCTTTTACCGAAGGATTTTTTTCGCTGCATATTCTCATGATTGATTGTTTAGCTCCTCATTGAGTTTTTTAATACTGTCCCGCAGTCGTGCTGCTTCCTCATAATTTTCAAGTTCTATTGCTTTTTCAAGTTCTCTGGCAAGGAGTTCAAGTTTTGATTGTATAATATCCTCCGGAGTTGGGGCGGGACTTTCAGAAATACTGCTTAATTGGACCCCCGCCTCATCCACTATTCTTTCATCAATATAAAGAGCGCATTTTGTCCTTGTGGCTATACCGAGAGCATCGGAAGGTCTCGCGTCAATTATTATTTCCCTTTCTTCCGCTTTTAAGATAATTCTTGAAAAGAACGTTCCTTCTTTCAGAGAAGTTATCTCTATTTTATCTACTTCAACATGGAGGGTTTCAAAAAGTATAACAAAAAGGTCATGAGTAAGAGGCCTGGGCATAGGGACATTACCCATCCCGATGAGAATTGATTGGGCTTCAAGCTGCCCTATAAAAATTGGTACAGCCGTATCCGCGCCAATAGGCCGGACAAGTACTGCATTCCCCTGTTCTGTTCGGGCAATTGTCCAGATTTCCGCCTCGACGAGCATCCTTTATCTCCTTAACTGAATGATAGGAGAGATTATTCATTATCGCAAGAGCAATACCCCATTAATATTCTTTTGCAGTTTCCTCGTTATTCATAACCCTCAGTGCTCCCTCTCTCAGGGCTTCCATTTCATTTTCTCCGGGATACATGAATATTTTTCCAAGAAATGAGACATGGCTGCTGATATACTCCGTAAGAAGCATGCTGTATGCCAGCCCTCCGGTAAGAATAATACCATCTATATCACCTTTAAGAACAGTGGAAAGAGATCCAATTTCCTTTGCCACCTGATAGCCCATAGCGTTCATAATAAGGGCAGCCTGCGTATCTCCTTTTTTTATGCGTTTCTCAACTTCACTGCCGTCTGCAGTTCCCAGATACGCTTTGAATCCGCCGTTACCTTTTAGTTTCTTCATCATTTCTTTTTCAGTATACTTTCCGCTAAAACACATTCCGACAAGCTGACCTGCAGGCAGTCCTCCGCTGCGTTCCGGAGAGAAAGGCCCGTCTCCGTTGAGCGCATTATTCACATCCACCACGGCACCTTTTCTGTGGGCTCCAACCGAAATGCCTCCTCCCATATGGGCCACTATGAAGTTACACTCTTCATATGTTTTACCCAATTCGTCCGCTGCTCTCCGTGCCGATGCTTTCTGATTTAAAGCATGGAAGATTGAGAGACGGGAGAAGTCCGGATGCCCCGCTATCCGAGCGGTATCCTGCAGCTCATCGACAACTACAGGGTCCGCGATAAACGCGGGAATATGTTCTTTTTCAGCTATATTCCAGGCAAGAATCCCTCCCAGGTTTGATGCATGTTCTCCCATAACACCTTTTTTCAGGTCATTAATCATCTTTGTATTTACTTTCCAGACCCCTCCCTGTATGGGTTTGAGAAGACCACCGCGCCCAATAACTGCTGAAAGTTCTTTTGTATCAATACCTGACTTCTGTAATGATTCTTTGATAAGTTTTGCTCTAAAGGGATATTGCTCTCCAATTGAGTTAAACGCTGCAAGGTCCTTATGATTGTGGCGGATTGTTTCAAGGAGAAGTTCCTTTTTGTCCTCATAGACAGCGAATTTTGTTGACGTTGACCCGGGGTTAATGACCAGTATTTTCATTTATTTCTCCTGCATCAATATTTCAGACTACATTCTGTGAAAAATCCTAAAGAAGCGGAATTGGAATGCAACACATATACATACCTGTAATGATGAATAGATAATATACCCAAAATTGATATTAGTGAACATTGCTGCCATAAGATTTTTCATTACAGGTAACCAGGATTAAAATGTTAAATATAATTGACAATATTAATATATATTGTTAATATGTTAAATGTTTTTAACATAAAAAGGGGAATTCCATGATAAAAGTCATTGCAGATAGCAGAGAGGCCGGCACATTATCGTATTTACCGGAACAGAGGGAATTTGTTTTTAATTATAGTAAAAAAAATCCCATATCTCTTACAATGCCCTATAGGGTAAAAAGCTATGTGTCACAATACAACCTTCATCCTGTATTTGATATGATTATGCCGGAGGGGTATCTCTTTTCCCTGCTGAAAAATCTGTTAATGAAGGAATATGGGGAGATAAATGATTATATAATCTTTAAACATCTGTCCATGGCTGTGGAAGGTTATCTGACTTATGAAAAATCAGCTGGAGTTCAGAATGAAATATCCTTTGATCTGGAAGCGGTTTTGAATGACAACGATGAAAATCTATTCTCCAGACTGGTGGAAAGCTTTCTAAACAGATCCGCCATTGCGGGAGTACAGCCCAAGGTACTGGCTCTTCTCTATGATAAAGCAGCACTCTCCGGCAGAGAGTATATAGTTAAAAGTTTTTCAGATGAATTTCCACATCTTGCTGAAAATGAATACTTCTGCATGAGGGCATTAAACCATGCGAATATAGGAACACCTAAGTTCTGGCTGTCATCCAATAAGAAACTTTTTGTTACAGAGAGGTTTACGTATCAAAAAGATAGTGATTCATTTTATGGTTTTGAAGAATTCTGTGCACTTTTTGGTCTACATAAAGAAAATAAATATTCGGGAAGTTATGAACAGATAGCAAAAGCTATTAACAGAATATCAAGCAGTAAAGTAAAAGACCTTGCATCATTCTTTAAAATGACAGTTATGAATTACCTTCTTAAGAATGGAGATGCACATCTGAAAAACTTCGGCATGCTTTACAAAGGGGATATGGAAACAAGATTTCTGGCCCCTGCCTATGATGTAGTAAGTACAGTGGTATATTTGCCAAAAGATAAACCGGCATTAACAATGTTTGGGAAAAAAGTCTGGTTTAACAGAGAACAGCTGCTAAGCTTTGGAACAGGATATTGTCTTCTTGACCGGAAAACAGTAACGGAACATTTTGAAACATGTGTAAATGCTGTCAGAGAAATAAAAAAAGAAATAGAAACATATACAGACAGTAACAGTTCCTTCCGTGAGTTTGGGAACAGGATTCTCAGAGTATTAAACTTTTCACTCGAAGAAAATATAGATAGCTCATACAGGGATATATCAAGTGGAATTTTATGAAATAGGCCGGAAAATAATAAATTTAAGAAAAGAAAAAAAACTAACCCAGAAAAGGCTGGCGCTTGAAGCTGGTATATCAAGGCAAACACTTTCAAAACTGGAAAAAGGTAATATAGACAAAGTAACACTTCAGGTTTTTATTAAAATACTTAATACTCTCGACTATGAGCTGACCATAGCTGAAAAGAAACCATTTTTTTATTTTGATGTAAATAGCCTGTAGAGCTGCAGAGGAATCAGCGGCTGCCTTTGCAGCTGAAACTTACACTATGGTTTTTGTTTTGCTATAAATGCGGCAATTGCAATGGAATTTTGTTTTGACTCTGAACTGTCGCTTCGGGATGTCAGAACGAATGGTGCCGACGCTCCGGCAATGGTACCGGCAAACTTTGCATTGCTGAAATAGTGGAGTGCTTTGTACGTGGCATTTCCTGTCTCAATATTCGGTACAAGAAGAATATCAGCATATCCTGCTACAGGGCTCACGATCCCTTTATGCTTTGCCGCTTCCGTTGAAACAGCATTATCCATTGCAAGAGGCCCGTCAACAATGCACCCTTTTATCTGCCCTCTTTCATTCATCTTTGCAAGGAGGGCAGCATCTACGGAGGACTGCATCGCAGGGTTAACCGTTTCCACGGCACTGAGGGCGGCCACCTTCGGCATATCAATGAGTAAATTATGGGCTGCTTCCACTGCATTCTCCAGAATATTTTTTTTCTTATCAAGATCCGGGGCAATGTTCATGCCGCCGTCGGTGATCATGAGAATCCTGTCCGCATTCTGCGGCTGTATGAACCCGATATGACTGAGAAGATGCCCTGAACGGAGCCCCCACTCCTTGTTGAGAACCGCTTTGAGAAGTACCGATGATGCCATTAGCCCTTTCATGAGTATCTGCGCCTTTCCGGATGAAACCATTTTAATACTTACTTCCGCCGCTTGTGTGTCAGTAGCGGTATTAATTATTTCTCCTTTAAAATTATAGCCGATAGTATGCAGGATTTTTTTTATGTTCGTACTGTTCCCGACCAGGACAGGGATAACAAGTTTTTTTTCAGCCGCTTCCTGAACGGCCTTCAGTACATCCTCATCATCCGCCGCGGCTATTACAATCCTTTGAGGGATGCTGCCCTCCAGTTGCCTGTAGATATCGTTGAATGTATGTATCATTTTTTCCTCTTTCTTCCATTCTATAGTAATTTAAGAAAAATACAAGCAAAATATGAAACAAGGTTTCAATAATCAGAACATGTGTTATGGGAAGTTCACCAGGAGTATGTTCAGGAGAGGGTCTGGTAGGGGTAAGATAACCATCTATGCTCATGATCCAAGTCCCCTATGGTGTATTTTGATTTATTTTGTATTTTATTGATTGTGTTTTGTGAAAAATTTGTTTACTATAGAAGCAGGCTATAAAACAGGTACAAAAATGGTAAAAACAGATGTCATAATTATTGGAGGTGGAGCTACGGGGACCGGTATTGCCCGGGATCTGGCCCTCCGGGGTATAGATCACTGTCTTATAGAGAAGAAAGATTTTGCGGCAGGTGCTACAGGAGCATGTCACGGTCTTCTGCATAGTGGAGGGCGTTATACAGTAAAAGATCCAGGGACAGCGGAAGAGTGTATAAAAGAAAATACCATCCTGAGAAGAATAGGGAAAAAATGTGTTGAACCCACGGAGGGGTTATTCGTCAGACTGCCGGGAGATTCGAAGAAATACAGAGATGATTTTCTGGCAAGCTGCAGGAAAACAGGAATAAAAACAGAGGTGCTTTCTGCTTCGGAAGCTTTTAAACTGGTACCGGGGTTGAATCCCGAATTACTGGAAGCGGTAAAAGTTCCTGATGCGTCAATAGATCCATTTCGCCTGTGCATGCTTAATGTTGTCTCATCTCAGAGGAGAGGAGGGCAGATATTTATCCATCACAAGGTTGTTGCTATTTTAAAAAACAGAGGCCGATGCACAGGTGTAAAAGTGCTGAATAAATACACATCCGAAATTATAGAAATTCAGGGAAAGGTAATTATAAATGCCGCCGGCGCCTGGGGGGCACAGATTGCCAGACTGTCCGGAAGTGATGTTTTTATGAGTCTGTCAAAAGGTAGTCTTATAATAGCCAGCCACCGTCTTTCAAACATGGTCCTCAACCGGCTGAGGCCTTCTTCCAACGGTGACATAATTGTTCCCAACGAGACAGTCAGTCTGGCCGGAACGACTTCCATCCATGTTGATGATCCTGATAATCTAACAACTGATCCGGAAGAAATAGATTTAATAAGGTCGCAGGCTGCTATGATGCTGCCCGCTTTTAACGGTATTAGATTAATACGCTCTTATACCGGTGTCAGACCTCTTCTGTCAGCGGAAAATTCATCGGGTGGTGACAGAGAGATCTCCCGGAACTTTCAGATAATCGATCATAAAAACGGTTTGTTCAGTATTCTGGGGGGTAAACTTACAACCTACAGGCTGATGGCCGAGAAAATGACCGATAGAATAATGGAACATTTTGGAATAAATATACCATGCACAACCGCCGATGTCCCCCTGGAAGGGCAGGAAGATCTTTCCGGCTATCCGGTATCAAAAAGACTTGGAAAACTTGAAAATATTATGTGTGAATGTGAGCTTGTACCGCGGGAAAGGGTAAAAAAGGTTATTGTAGAAACCGGAACAAAGAATATTGGAGATATTCAGCACAGGACACGATTGGGAATGGGCCCTTGCCAGGGAGGGTTCTGTACATACAGGGCCCTTGGCATGATGCAGGAAATGGGACAGGTTACTCCGGATGAATCACTGGATATATTAAAACGTTTTTTACAGAGAAGATACAAGGGAAGCAGACCTCTTTTATGGGGTGATCAGTTGAGGGAAGAACAGCTTGTGGAAGGTATTTATCTGAGCCTACTGGGGATGGCTGATTATGAAATATGATATAGCTGTAATAGGTTCCGGAATGTCCGGGCTGATGGCATCAACCTATCTTTCGCAACAGGGTCTGAGCACAGCGGTGATTTCCAGAGGAGACCCTATCTGCAGTGTATCCAGCGGCTGTATTGATATTGCCGGAACCGGGACAGATACCATGGAGGCAATTCAGCGTTTTCCACCGGAACACCCCTATCATAAAGTTGGTTTAAAAGGTGTTACTGATTCAATCCGATATTTTAAAGATCTGATGTCGGGTCATGGTTTTGAGTATAAAGGTGATATTGGAAAAAACAGAACTATTCTTACCCCTATAGGAAAAAAAAGAATAACTTCTCTTGTCCCCTTTCCCATGGAATACGCGGATATTGCCGGGAGCGATTCATTCCATATTATTACGTTTAAAGATATAAAGGATTTTTTTCCGGGTTTTCTGACAGGGAATTTCCCGGAAACAGGAGTTTCTGTTTTCGATGCCGGTACCCGCACTACCATGGGTATAGCCGCAAAAATGGATAACGAAGATTTTCTCACTTCCTTCATCGCGTGGATAAAGGAACAGGATATAAAGAAAAATAAAATCGCTATACCTGCCATCCTTGGAATAACAAAGACAGGTAAAATAGTTAAAAGGATGGAAAAGGAAACAGGGAAAATTTTCTTTGAAATACCGACACTCCCTCCGTCAATTCCGGGTTTAAGGCTCTATAGAAATCTAAAGGAAATTGCAGTAAGTAAGGGTGCCGATTTTTATGGTTCAGCTGAAATAGCGGGTTTTAAAAAAGAAGGGAATAGAATACTCGGTCTTACCATAAAAAAACCGGGTAGACCCGACATTGTAGATGCGGAGGCATTTATTTTAGCAACCGGATCATTTGTCAGCGGCGGATTATTCTCCGACAGAAATAATTTCATTGAAACAGTGTTTAATATTTCTGTACATTCTCCTGAAGCCGGTGGACTCTTTAACAGTGATTTTTTCAAACCCGGACACCCCATAGAAAAATCGGGTATTCTGGTTGACGGTAAATTTAAACCTTCTGAATCAGAGTATGAAAATCTTTTTATCGCCGGAAGTATTCTTGCATATTCAGAAACAATGAAATATGGATGCGGCCATGGTATGGCGATAGCCACAGGCATCGCGGCGGCTAAACATGCAGAAGAGTACATCTAATGAAATTGGATTTTGAAAACTGCATAAGATGTACAATTTGTGTTGAAAGCTGTCCGGTTTTCAAGGTCAACCCTGAATATCCGGGGCCAAAGCAGGCTGGGCCTGACGCAGAGAGATTCCGCCTCGACGGCATTGAAACTGTAGATAAATGGATTACCCACTGCACTCAGTGTAAAAGATGTGACTTTGCCTGTCCGTATGGAGTGGAACCTTCAAAACTGATATTAAATGCCCAGATACGATATATCGAAAAGAACAGAAAAACCCTGCCCCAGATACTTTTTTCAAACTTCCACTATATAGCAAGGCTGGGGTCTGCTTTCTCTGTCATTACTAATTTGATCACATCAATGAATATCGCCAGGAAATTTTTCAAATTGCTTGGTTTACGCAGTGATATTCCCTTTCCCAAATTCAGTTATAAAACCCTTCAACGCTTTCGAAAAAAATCCGTGAAGTCTCCTTATTTCAGCAGTAGTCAAAAGAAAAGGAAAGCCGCTTTCTTTCATGGATGTTACCTCAATTCCAACGCGCCTGATGAAGGAAGAATGATTATATCTATTCTGGAACATTTCGGAGTAAGAGTGGCTGTCCCGGATCAGGTCTGTTGCGGTCTGCCCGCTCTGGGAAACGGCGACCTTGTAAAAGCTAAAGGGTTTGCTGAAAAAAACACTAAAGAATTCGTTAAATATGTGAAGGAAGGATGGGATATTCTCTATTCCTGCACATCCTGCGGCCATACTCTGATCTATGATTATCCGGGAATTCTTGATACGGCTGATGGCTATCTTATATCCCGGAATACATGGAATCTGTATGAGTATCTCCTGATGCTGAGGGATGAAGGGGAGGTGGTCTTCGATTTCAAACCTTTGAAAAGAATAATATCCTATCACATTCCCTGCCATCTCAGGGGGCGTGGGGTGCCTTATCCGGCAGCTAAAATATTTAATGAAATTCCCGGTGTTGAAATATACATTCAGGATGAAAATTGCTGCGGGTTTTCCGGTAGCTATGGATTTAAGGAAAAGAACAGAGAGACGACAGACGCGCTTGGAAAAATAGCAGTGGAATCACTGATGAAGTATAAACCTGATGTAATACTGTCGGACTGCGGGGCCTGTAGAATGCAGATATCCAATTTTACCGATACCCGGATTATGGACCCAATCCAGGTGATGTTTGAAGCCCTTGGACTGAAAGAGCCTGCTCTATAATAAGTGCATCGCGGGAACCTCATTCAATTTCTATGTTTGAATTCCATAAAAATTTTAATGGTACGCAATAAATTGCAAATGAATAAATTTTCTTGAGTTTTTTTGATTCTGTTGTATTATAAAACAGAAGATTTTAATGAAACCGGAAAAACGAATAATAAAATTACAGAAATCACTGATACTTTCATTTGAAAGTATCAGTTACCATAGCAACTAACTATTCCTTTTTTAAAACCTGGTTTAGGGGGGGTGAAAATGAAGCGTAGTGAAATAAATAACTATATGAAGGAAGCTGAGAAGTTTTTCCGTGAAATGAATTTTAATCTACCGCGCTGGTCAGAATGGACAGTTGAGCAGTGGAAGGAACAAAAATCTAAATGTTCCGGGATATTTACCAATAGTCTTGGGTGGGATTTAACCGATTTTGGCAGTGGAGTGTATGAAAAAACAGGGCTGCTGCTCTTTACTTTACGGAATGGGAGAGCGGGTGTTGATAAAAAAACGTATGCCGAGAAAATTATGATGGTAAAAGAAAATCAGGAAACACCGTTCCATTTCCACTGGCTGAAAATGGAGGATATTATAAACAGGGGCGGTGGAAATCTGTTAATTGATTTGTACAAAGCGGACGAAAGGGAAGAATTCTCGAGGGAATCTTTTGAAGTTGAAATAGATGGAGTTATTATGTCTGTGGAAGCCGGGCACACAGTAAAACTAATCCCCGGCCAGAGTATCTGCCTTCAGCCGTATGTGTACCATAGATTTTACGGGGAGACCGGAGCAGGCCCTGTTCTTGTTGGAGAAGTAAGTATGGTAAATGATGATACGGCAGATAACCGGTTTAAAACTGCCCCGGGCCGTTTCCCTTCCATTGAGGAGGATGAACTGCCTTATCACCTTCTTGTAACCGATTACCAGGCGTTTGTATGAAAAAGATACGCATTTCGGGAATTGGAAGCTCACTGGTAGATTATCTTTATACAAATATAGATTTCAGCTCACCAATCTTCACTTCTTTTATGTCAAAAAAATCTTCTGACGGAGGACTTGTTCCCGGGACTCTTGTTTTTACGGATGATCTTGAACAGTTTACCGGTAAAAAGCTCGAGGAGATAATCCTTGGGGTGAATGGAAGCCCGCATCCTTCTCTTGTAAATCTTGGCGGCCCGGGAGTTGTACCGCTTATTCATGCAGCTCAAATGTTACCTGATACAGTGAGAGTGGATTTTATTGGGGCCTGTGGTCATGATACACCCGGGAAAGAACTTCTTTCATTTATACGCCGGACACCTCTTTCTATTGACCATTATAAAATAGGATCGGGTGATACACCGAGGACTGTTGTATTTTCTGATCCCTCATTTAATAACGGGAAGGGGGAACGAACGTTTATCAATACAATGGGGGTTGCCGGTGATCTTATCCCTGATGATATACCGGATTCTTTTTATCAATCTGATATATGTGTATTCGGAGGTACGGCACTTACTCCCGGTATTCATGATTCCCTGACCAGTTTGCTTGGCAGGGCAAAAGCGGAAAAAGCCTTAACGGTTGTTAATACAGTGTATGATTTTAGAAGTGAAGTGCTGCATCCGGGGGAGCCATGGACACTGGGTAACAAGAAATCAAGTTATTCTCTTATGGATGTACTCATTACCGATAAAGAAGAAGCTCTCTGTATTAGCGGCTGCAATTCTGTTGAACAGGCTATGGAACACTTTGTATCCGGCGGAATAAAGACTGTTATTATTACTCATGGGGCAGAGCCGGTACAGGTGTATGCCGACGGGAGTATTTTTAAAAAAACCGATTATAAAATGTTTCCCGTATCTCAACAAATAGATACCCTGCTGTCAGAAGGAGCCGGAGCAGAAGGTGACACAACGGGCTGTGGTGATAACTTTGTCGGTGGTTTTCTTGCCTCTCTGGCCGAACAACTGAATGACCTCCGGTACGGTGTTCCGGAAGTCGAAAAAGCTCTTGCCTGGGGAAATGCTTCAGGCGGATGGGCATGTTTCTATAAAGGGGGAACGTATTTTGAAGAGAATCCTGGTGATAAGAGGCGTTTAATCCAACCCCTTGCAGATGCATACGGGAAACAGGTGGAGATGTTATGAAGAAGATGCTACAGTTTGGTGCAGGAAATATCGGAAGATCATTTACCGGACAGGTTTTTGCCTGCGCGGGGTGGGAAGTGGTCTTTGTCGATGTAAATGTTGCGCTTCTTGAAGAGATTAATAAAAGACATTCTTACAGAGTTATTGTTAAACAAAATGAAGAAGAGAAAGAAATTTATGTGGAACAGGTGAGAGCCGTTTCTGCTGAGAATATAGAGGCGGTCATTCAGGAAATTATAACTTCTGATATTATCTGCACGTCTGTCGGGCAGAATGCGTTACCTGCTGTTATCAGGCTCCTCTGTAAGGGGCTGAGCGCGCGTTTTTCGCATGATGCAGTGCCCTTGAATATTATTATTGCCGAAAATATACGAAACGGAGCTGATTTTTTCAGATCTGAAATTCTTAAAAACATACCCGGGTTTGATGTTGATACAATTGGGTTAATAGAAACAAGTATTGGGAAAATGGTCCCGCTTATGACGGACAGGGACAGGGCGGCTGATCCTCTGTGGGTTTTTTCGGAAAGTTACAATACTCTCATTGTGGATAAACACGGGTTTAAGGGAGAGGTTCCCGCTTTTTCGGCATTAAAAGCAGTTGAAAATATTGCCGCGTATGTTGACCGTAAACTTTTTATTCATAATCTGGGGCATTCTTCCACCGCGTATCTGGCATGGAAAACAAATCCCCGCTTACGTTCCATCTGGCAGGCTCTGGAAAGAGATGATATCAGAGAACCGGTAAGGCGGGTTATGATGCTTTCGGCAGCTGCTCTCCGAAAAAAATATCCGCTGGATTTAAAAATGGATGATCTGGAAACCCATGTTGATGACCTTCTCCGGAGATTTGGGAATCGCTCTTTAAATGATACTGTTTTTCGTGTCGGCCGCGATTTAAAACGTAAATTGTCACGTAACGATCGGATTATCGGTCCAATGCTTTTATGTAAGGAACATACTCTTGATGTATCTTCTTTCAGAGAGATTTTCCTGGCGGCAGTTCAGTTCCGGGCAGTCGATGAGCATGGGAACATGTTTCCCCCTGATGTTCTGTTTCATCGGGAATATGACGGTGAAATAGACTCTGTTCTGCGGAATGTCAGTGGACTGTCTGATAATGAAATTAGCCGTCTCGGGTTTACCCTATGAGAAAATACCGTATTGGTATTGATATAGGTGGTACAAAAACAGCTGTTGTCCTGGGAGATAGCACCCCTGCTGTGTATAAACGTACACAATTTCCCACTGATACAGTGTCAGGCCCGAAGGTAACGATACAAAAAATAATAGAAGCAGTTTCCTCCATGATTGACCATTCCGGACGGGAAGCGATAGAAGCCGTTGGAATAAGCTGCGGAGGGCCTTTGGACAGCAGCAGCGGGATTATTTTATCGCCTCCCAATCTTCCCGGATGGGATGCAATTCCAATATCCAGCATTATTAATAACCACTTTAATCTTCCTGTTTTTCTGCAGAACGATGCAAATGCCTGTGCCCTTGCTGAATGGAAATGGGGTGCGGGTAAGGGATGCCAGAATATGATATTTATGACATTTGGTACGGGCCTGGGGGCCGGGATGATACTGAACGGGCAATTATACAGTGGAAAAAATGATATGGCTGGGGAAATTGGGCATATTCGGCTGGAATATGAAGGCCCTGTCGGATACGGGAAAAAGGGATCCTTTGAAGGCTTCTGCAGCGGGGGTGGAATAGCTCAACTGGCTGAGGACATCATACGGTCCCGGCTGGGAGAAGGATCAGCAACTCAATTCTGTAATGAATACACATCGAAGAGAGTAAGCGCGAAGGACGTATGTCAGGCGGCTGAAAAGGGAGATCCGGCGGCCCGGGAAATTCTTGAAGTAAGCGGGAAAAATCTTGGAAAAGGGCTTTCCTTATTGATTGATATTCTTAATCCTGAGAGAATTGTTATAGGAAGTATTTTTACCCGGTGCCAAAAATACTTGTTTCCAGCGGCCGAATCTGTTATTGAAAAAGAAGCTTTAAAAATTTCAGCAGCCGCCTGCAGGATTCTTCCTTCAGCACTGGGTGAGCAGATTGGTGATTTTGGCAGTCTTTGTGTTGCTGAAAATTATGCAAAAAATCAGTATTGATGGTACAGGAAGGTAAATATGAAGAACGCAATGAATATCCTTGATGAGCTGGTTTCCCGTTATCCGGTTTTATTGTCGATCCGGAAGTCTATAGAGGGAGCATACCTTTCCTTACGGGATTGTTATGAGAATAAAGGCACGTTGCTTATCTGCGGGAATGGAGGAAGCAGCGCCGATTCCGCCCATATAGTCGGCGAGCTTATGAAAGGGTTTCTGAGTAAACGGGAAATATCATCAGATTTTAAACATTTGTTATCTTCTCTGGGTGGCGACAGGGGAATTTCCATGAGCGGCAGGCTGCAGAAAGCCCTTCCTGCCATCTCTCTCGGTGCCCACCAGTCGTTAATCAGTGCTGTATCAAATGATATTGGAAGTGATCTTGTATACGCGCAGCAGGTACTCGGATACGGCAGCAAGGGGGATGTGCTTCTGGGAATTAGTACTTCCGGCAATGCTGAGAATGTCATTAACGCGATGATTGTCGCAAAAGCTTCCGGGTTAACGGTAATTGGGTTGACAGGAGTGTCCGGCGGGCAGATGAAGTCATTCTGTGATATTACTATACAGGTACCCGAGAGCAGCGTTCCTGTTATACAGGAGCTTCACCTCCCTGTGTATCATGCGCTGTGCGCGATGCTGGAAGCTTATTTTTTTGATTAATTTTTTCCGGCACATTTCCGGTAGAGAGCAGGAAAAAAATCTCTGTTATCAGCGGTAATGTATTTCATCTGCCCTCCCATTCTGCTGAAAGTTTTACAGTATCGCAGGTAGTACGCGGGATCATCCATAGAAGGTTCTCCGCCGTTTTCCCAGTCCCATGATGATTCGGCCAGATCTACAACATAAATTTTAAAATTCTGTATAATTTTATTTTCCTGAATCGCGATGTTTCGTGCCATCGAAAGAGACTTCTCAAAAATCATAGGTGACATAACAGTTGATCCAACGGAAAGGTACACCCCCTTTTCAAGGTTTTGAATACTGCCGGCAAAGGTCAGAAAATCCTTTTCTGCAGTTCTTCCCACAGCCGCCCCGCAGTTTGCGGGATGGGTATAAATTATATCATGCCCGAACATGGGATGCCCTGTAAAATTAATTCCGAGGTCGAAAGCGGCTGCCTGGACACTGTACTGTTTATAGGGATGGTTGACCCGCATAAAACCTGACTTGATATTCAGTTTTTCCGTCAAATTTAGAAGATCAAGCGCTGCCGCCGCCCTGTCGGGACTTTTTTCCCTCTTCTCTTCGACGAAAGTGAGAAGTTCTTTTTTAGCCGGTATTGTCAGGCCGTTCCTGCTGATCATTGAACCGACAGATTCTCCGTATCCACGTCCT
>CAYSXD010000017.1:0-18789 GCA_964434925.1 uncultured Spirochaetaceae bacterium | reverse complement strand
AATAAGTTTTTCACCGACAAGAACAGGCCCTGATCCGGGACCGCCGCCGCCATGGGGGGTTGCAAACGTTTTATGCAGATTAAGGTGTATAACATCAAATCCCATATCTCCAGGACGAACCTTACCCATAATGGCATTCATATTTGCTCCGTCATAGTAGAGAAGTCCGCCGGCATCGTGAACCAGTTCGGCAATTTCAAGAATGTCTTTCTCAAAAAGGCCGAGGGTATTTGGATTCGTAAGCATAATTCCGGCTACTTCATCACTCAAATGCTCTTTCAGGCTTTCCACAGAGACAAGCCCTCTATCATCTGCCTGAACCTCTTCCACATCAAAACCTGAAATATGTGATGAAGCCGGGTTTGTACCGTGAGCGGAAGTAGGAACAAGTACCTTTGTACGCTTCAAATCACCTTTTTTCTTAAAGTAGGCCTTAAACAATTTCATACCCGTAAATTCGCCGTGAGCACCGGCAAAGGGCTGGAGTGTCCCCCATTTCATTCCTGTTATTTCACATAAACTTTCAATTGTCCTATGGATACATTCCAGAGTTCCCTGAACGGTATCTTCATCCTGAAGGGGGTGAATATCTGTAAATCCTGAAAAAGAAGCAACATCCTCATTTATCTTTGGATTGTACTTCATTGTACAGGACCCCAGAGGATAAAATCCGACATCAACACCAAAACTTTTTGACGCAAGTTCTGTATAATGGCGTATAACATCTACCTCACTTACCTGTGGAAGCGCGGCAGGGAGTTTTCGCAGAAGAGAACCCTTAAGAAGCTGTTCGGTCTTTTTCTCCGGCACATCCGGACGGGGAAAGCGGTAACCGATTCTCCCTTCGGTATTCAATTCAAAAATCAGTTTGTCACTCATTTTATTACCCTCTTTAAGAGATCTGCAAAAAGATCAATTTCCTCTCTGGATCTTTTTTCCGTAACAGCAATTGTTACAGCATCCTTCAGCTCAGGATAGAACTGTTTTAAAGCAACTCCGCCGAAAACTCCTTCCTCCTTAAGCTCTTCAAGTACCTTTTCCGCGTTGGGGATTATAATGGTAAATTCATATAGAAACTCATTATCGGCAAGAGATTTCAATCCCAGCTCACCGGTTAATCTATCGTACAGGTAATGAGCTTTAGCGGAACTCTGTGCTGCTGCTTCCTGCAGGCCCGTCCAGCCGACAGTTGAAAGGTACACTGAATTTGCAAGAGCGGCAAGAGCCTGATTGGAACAGATATTTGAAGTTGCTCTCTCTCTTTTTATATGCTGCTCCCTGGCCTGTAAAGTAAGAACAAACGCTCGCTTTCCCTCTTTATCAACAGTCTGGCCAACAACCCGGCCCGGAATTTTCCGCATAAGTTTCTCTGTTACAGCCATATATCCAACAGACGGTCCACCGAAATACTTTTCAAGTCCAAAAACCTGTGTATCCCCTATAGCGACATCAGCACCCCACTCTTTCTGGGATTTTAATACACCGAGAGACATCGGGTTGGAAGAAACAAGTAACAGCGATTTATTTGCGTGAACAGCATCAGCGAACCCGGTGAGGTCTTCTATCCATCCGTAAAAATTCGGCGTCTGAACAAGTACAGCTGCCACCGAATCATCCAGCTGAGCCTTCATGCTTTCAAAAGAAGTAACATAGTTATCCGCTTTAATTATTTTGAATTTTACATCTACATCGGAAAAAAAAGTCTTAACCACTTCAAGGGTATGGGGATGAAGCGTTTTGGATACAAGTATCGTATCCGCTTTTTTCCTCGTATTAAGCGCAATGGTAACTGCCTCGCTTGCCGCTGTATGACCATCATACAGTGAAGCATTGGAAACATCCAGGCCGGTGAGTTCACATATGTGCGTCTGAAATTCAAAAATGGACTGGAGTATACCCTGGGATATTTCTCCCTGATATGGAGTATAGGCAGTATAAAATGTCGGCTGCTGCAGGACATGCTTTACAACAGAAGGTATCAAATGATCATAGGATCCACATCCCAGAAACGATATACCCCGCTTATTTTTTTTTGCCAGGTTTTCCATTGTTTTATAGACTTCATATTCAGCCTTTCCTTTCGGTAAGGCTAAAGGTTCTTTTCTTATTATATTCACAGGAATATCAGAAAAAAGGTCATCAACATTTTTGACACCGATAACCTTTAACATTTCCTTGATATCCCCTTCTGTTTGTGGTAGATAAGGGAACATATTTCCTCCTACTTCTCTAAGAAATTTTTATATGCCTGAGCATCCATCAAACCGTCAAGCTCCGACGGGTCTGACATTTCAACCGCGAATATATATGCTCCGTAGGCATCTTTGTTAATACGTTCAGCTTCATCTTCCAGAGCCTCATTAACTTTTACAACTTTTCCGGAAACAGGAGAGTTTACCGGTGCGGCAGCTTTTACCGACTCAATACTTGTTGCTTCTTCATCTTTATCAACATCATTATCAATGTCTGGTAACTCAACATAAACAATATCACCTAATTCATGCTGTGCGTGATCGGTAATACCAATATACGCTATATTTCCCTCAATCCGTGCCCATTCATGATCTTCAGTGTACTTTAAATTTTCCGGAACATTCATAGTGCCTTCTCCTTGTATTGTTTTGTATTTTTATAAAACGGGGTTTTAACCAGTCTGGCTTTTTTATATTTTCCATTGATATTAACCTCAATTTCATCTCCTATCTTTAATCCCGTACCCCGGGTTATAAGAACAAGCCCAAGAAATTTATTCAGTATAGGTGACTTTGTTCCTGATGTAACAAAACCAATTTCCTTACCGTTCAAATGGACAGTATAACCGGCACGGGGGACACCCTTATCCACCATCTCACATCCACGAAGTGTCCTTGGTATCCCTTTTTCCTTTTGAGCAGCAAGTGCGGTCTTACCGCAGAAATCCTTCTTATCCAACCGGACAAAATAGGATAGATTTGCTTCCAAAGGTGAAATATCCTGAGTCAGTTCATGACCGTACAAAGGAAGTTTGGATTCAAACCTCAGAGTATCTCTCGCACCAAGGCCGCAGGGTATAACTCCCCGGTCCTTTGTTGAGTTATAAAGAAATTCCCATATTTGGGCAGCATCTTCATTGGCTGTGTAGATTTCAAATCCATCTTCACCGGTGTAACCGGTTCGGGAAATTATCGCGCTTTTCCCATCGATCTTTATATCATCCCGAAAATGAAAAAAATCAATACCGCCGACTTCAGTACCGACAAGTTCTTTCATATAGCTTTCAGCTTTGGGCCCCTGAAAAGCTATTTGAGAAATTCTTCCTGAAATGTTTTCAAGTGAAGGTTTTACCGAGGCATTCCTGATCCATTTATTTTCCTCTGAAATCCATGTAAAATCCTTCTCAATATTGGAAGCATTCACAACAATGAGAAATTTATTCCGGTTATACCTGTATACAAGTAAATCATCCACGACACCGCCTTCAGGATAACACATTGGTGAGTACATACATTGATTATCGTGCATGGAAGATATATCATTTGTAACAAGCCAATTTATCAGTTCTTCACTCTTCTCCCCTTCAACGGTAATTTCACCCATATGAGATACATCGAAAAGCCCTGCATTTTCCCTGACAGCCATATGTTCTCCTATAATTCCTGTTTTGAAATTAACGGGGAGCTCCCAACCGCCGAAATCAATGAGTTTTACCTCATCATAATTTTTGTAAACATTATATAAAACTGTTCTTTTAAGCATACTTCCTCCCGGAGCATTATTCTTTTAATATATAAAAAAAACATTATAATACATACGGTACACGCAAGTCTATTCCCTGATAGACAACAAATGTTTCAAAATCCTGTATTTTATCAACTTTTGCCAGTTCTTCAGTAAAAAACTCAAGCATTCCAAATCCTTTTTCATCGTTTAAGAGAACATACATAAGAACATCATACCTTCCGGTTACGACACTCACGGAGACAACTCCACGCAGTGCGTTTAATTCCCTCGCCTTTTTTTCAAGTTCGACTGTACTCAGTTTTAGCGCGACAATGACAATCTGATGCCCCGGAAGTGCCTGTGGATCAATGAGACCGGTTATTTCAAGGACACCTTCTTCCATCAACCGATTAACCCGTGATCGAACAGTATTTTCGGTGAGTGAAAGATCATCGGCAATACTGCTGAATGATTTTCGTCCATCCTTCAGATGTTTAATGATTGCAAGATTGGTCTCATCAATTTTCATAGAATCTATCCTCGTTTCTTTACGAAATTCTTCATAAAATCTGTAAGTGTTTCCACCATTTTCAGAGGCATTGCATTGTAGATTGAGGCTCTGCATCCTCCGACACTGCGGTGGCCTTTGAGAAACATCATTCCCTCTTTTTCAGATTCAGCAAGAAACTCTTTCTCCAGGTTTTCATCATTCAGTCTGAAAACAACATTCATTGTCGATCTGAAACGGAGATCAACCGGAGAACGATAAAAACCATCACTTCCATCAATTGTTTTGTACAAAAGACCGGATTTTTTATCCGCCCTTCGCTTCATTTCAGCAACACCGCCATTTTTCTTAACCCATGCAAGAAAGAGTTTTACTGCCCAGATTGTAAAAACAGGAGGTGTGTTATACATTGCGTTTTTCGAAGCGTGAAGTTTAAAATTCAGATAGGCAGGTAAGGAATCGGGCGAACGCTCTAACAGATCATCTCTGATAATCATAAAAGCCGCGCCGGCAGGGCCGAGGTTTTTCTGTACACCGCCATAGATCATGGCAAATTTATCTACAGGGATCTCTCTGCTCATTATATCACTTGACATATCACAGACAAGAGGGGTATTTCCCGTTTCCGGCCAGGTTTTCCACTGAAGACCGCCGATTGTTTCATTTGAAGTCATATGCAAATAGGCAGAACCGGGTGTCAGGTGAAGTGATGCCGAATCCGGTAAGGTTGAGTATCCCCTATCTTTTCCATCAAAGACAACATGCGTCTCTCCAAGTTTTTGAGCATCATTCCACGCTTTCTTTGCCCAGGCACCACTTATAATATAATCCGCGCTCTGTCCCGCTCCGCGGAAATTCATTGGTATCATTGCAAAGGTCAGCGTCGCACCGCCTCCAAGAAAAAGCACAGAATAGCCCTTGGGGACGTTTAACAGCTCTTTTAATAGATTTATAGCATCATTATGTACATCATCATAGTACTTATGTCTATGACTGTTTTCTATCAATGATATTCCATGGCCTTCAAAATCGACTATATTTTCCTGTATTTCCTCAAGAACTTCCATCGGCATAATACAGGGTCCGGCTGAAAAATTAAGTTTACGCATTTACTTTCCCTCCCCGACAAATTCTTTAATGATTGCAGACGCTTCATCACCAATTCTCAGAAGGTTCTCCTTACTTCCCGCCCCAATATGAGGTGTCATAAGAGTGTTTTTAGCTTTTAATATGGGATAATCCGGTGAAGGAGGATCTGAAGGCCATACATCCGTTGCAAAATATCGCAAACGTCCGTCTTCAAGAGCCGAAGCAACATCAAGTGCGTCAATACACCCTTCCCTGCCGGTATTTATAAGAACAGGTTTTTTGGTACATGCATCAAGAACAGCTGTATTAACAAGCCCCTTTGTTTCCGGTGTTAACGGAAGGTGCATGGAAATATAGTCAGCTTCCTTTACTGCTTCATTGATGGAACCTTTCATTTCTGCCAGATCACTTTTACTGACATATTTATCATACGAGACAACTTTCATACCGAAAGCTGCCGCACGTTTTGCCACTTCCTTCGCTATATTCCCTATTCCCAGGAGGCAGAGCGTTTTACCGTACAGTTCCGTACGTTTCAATTTTTTCTTTATCCATTCTCCCCCGACCATACTCTCATGAGCTTCAACAATACGATTGGGGACAGCAAGCATAAGAGAAAAAGTAAGCTCAGCAACGGCTATTGAAGATGATTTTGGGGTATTTCGAACCATTATACCTTTTGATTCAGCGTACTCCTTATCAATGTTATCAATGCCAACGCCGCCGCGAATAATTAGTTTTAGATTTTTTGCACCGTCAATGTATACTCTGTCACATTTTGTCTTACTGCGAACAAGAACAACATCCACTTCAGAAATCCGTGATTTATCGTCCGTCACTTCACCAAAAGCTGAAAGCTTCTCTGTTAAAGATTCATCAAAAGCATCTGATATTAATATAAACATTCCGACCTCCGTTGGATAGATTTTATTTATCCTATTCCGTACCGAGGCAAATGTCAATTATTTGTTTAATTTTTTATATTTTCCTTAAAAAAAGAGATATAAAACAAAGAGACCGATATCTTTTGATACCGGTCTTCTTTAGTAAGGAATGGAATTTAATAGTTTTTCATAGATTGAAGTTTACGAACTTTCTTCATTTGTTTTCTTTTAAGAGCTTTATTTTTTCTATTTTTGATAGTAGAAGGTTTTTCGAAGTACTCTTTCTTTTTCCATTCCCTGATAATACCCTCTTTTTCAACCATACGTTTAAAACGTTTAATTGCTTTTTCCAAAGGCTCTGTTTCATCTACCCGTACAAAAGCTATAGGAATCACCCCCTTTCTGAATACTCAGCTGTCTGAATGTAAAGTATACGTTTCCAGTATCACCTGTCAAGAGAGCAAATGAACTATAACGACGGTCTTCTACTCACCGTTTCTTCTAATATCCAGGATAGTAAGCTGCAGACTTTCAGTGTTCTGGAAATAGTTTCGGCCAAGACGGAAAACAATATCTACCGTATCATCAACACTAAAGTCAACACCTACCCTCTCTGCCGCACGCCAGAAAATTCCCGGCCATTTATACTTCCCCGAATCAAGGAGAAGTTTCGCGTGCTGCTGCTCACTTCTTCCTACTATATCTATAGATACCACTTTTAATCCCTTTGTTAAAAAAATAAGAGGTGGGTTTCTCTCACCGTAGGGTTCAAACATCTCGACCGTTTTTATCAGCTCAGGATTAAGATAGTGAAGAGGCAGTTCCGCGTCTACAGAAATTGATTCCTCCACTTTCTGAAGTATCATGGTCCTGCGTGCTTCTGTCTTTACGGCGAAGAGAAATCTTTCAAGATTGACCTCCTTTAAACTGAATCCGGCCGCAAAATCATGCCCTCCGTAATCAATAAAAAGATCAGAAAAGGTACTTAAAAAATTTTTCACCTTAAATCCGTTGACACTCCGCATGGAACCGACCAGATGAGAATCAAGATACGCTATTACCATAGCCGGAACGCCAAAATATGAAACCAGCCGGGAGGCAATTATTCCTGTTATACCCCGCTTTATCTTACGGTCAATTACCAGAACCATTTTACTATCCATCTCTTCAAAATGCTTTTCAGCCTGTCTCAGCACTGTGTCCCAGATTGATTCACCGAGCTTTTTACGTGCCTTGTTCATCTCAATTATTTCTCCGGCAAGCCTCTCTCTGTCGGATAAAGACGTAGTAAGAAACAGCTCAGCAGCTTTACCCGGTTCACCCATTCTGCCGGTAGCATTTATTACCGGCGTAATCTGCCATCCCACATCAGTTGTACTGATTTTTTTACCAAGAAGGTTCTGTTTCAAAAGCAACGTCTGAAGCCCTTTTCGTTCCGCTCTGTTAAGCGCATTCATACCGTTCTGAACCAGAATACGGTTTTCATTTATCAAAGGCATCATATCAGCGAGAGTCCCAAGAGCAACAAGGTCAAGACTCTTTTCAACAATGGAAGATTTTAATTGTAATTCCAGATTCAAATAGGTGATAAAAAGATGTATCAGCACCTCAAGTTCACCCGGAGGTACAGCGGAATAGAGGGATGAGCGGCTCTTCTCGCGGAGTGCCAGTAAACTTTTCCCCTGCAGAACGGGAAATTCCTTCCAGAGTATCGTTGCAAGATCATATACTCCAATTTCAACCGATTGACCAAATATTTTCTTCAGCATTTTAATCTGAAAATTCTTGTCATATACAAAAATTTGTTTTCCTATAAGAAAATCTTTTAACCTGGTCTGTTCAATACGCACAAGGCCAGGGACAATATTTTCCGAGACGCGGTCCATCTCAACCATATTTAAAAAACGAACAGCCTCAAGCATGTATGTTTCATTACCAGGAGATACATTGAGGAGAATTACTTCTTCTTTATAAAAATTTGTCTTCCCAAAAGTTAACGCGCTGACCACTTTCAGGGTAACACCGCAGCCTGCCAGATGTTCAAAAGGATAACCACATTCGGAAATCTTAGGATTAATAATAGCGACAGCGGGCGGCAGTTCAGGTGAAGGAAGATGATGATCAATAACAATTGTGTCAATCCCCAGTTCGGCAGCCCGTGCAATTTCTTTTACATTGGAGATCCCACAATCCACCGTTATCATGAGAGTCCCGTCCTGACGGGAAAAAGACTCAACAGCGGAAAGGGTCACACCATACGGTTCATCACCGAGGGGCAGCGACCAGAGCGCATTAATTCCCAATAGGGCCAATGCCTCTTTTAAAATAACGGTTGATGTAATACCATCCACATCTCTGTCGCCCATAATAATAACTTTTTCTTCCTCTGCAGCCGCCTGAAGAATCCTGTCGACAGCATCCTCCATCTCATTAAAAAGAAAAGGGTTATGTAGATAACGCAGGTCTTTCTCAAGATAAAATTTTAATTCTTCCGGATCGGTTACCCCTCTCCTAACAAAGATTGAAGCTGCCAGAAGAGGGATATGGAGTGATTCCGACAGTTGCTTTACCTGCGTTTTATTGATATCCTTTTTATTCCATTCCATTATATATCCTTATTTTTTAATGTATTCAGTGGAAATTCCAAAAAATCCTGGATCATAAACAGAAGGATCCGCTTTAATGACTGCGCAGAAGAATTTTGTAATCCAATTTCCACAGCAGCTTCAAAATCACGACCGGACGTATAGTCAAGATACTTCCTTTCTCCTCCATTCAGCTGAAAAGACCGGGAAACGGCGCATTTTCTACAGACAAATACATTCTCTTCAGGCATTAGCATGAGAATTTCCCCGGGAGCAATACTCTCTCCACACCTGGAGCAGATATTTACATCCGGATTAATTCCGGAAAGAGTTAAAAATCGCCATATAAACTGTATGACCACAAATTCAACTTTTTTAAGAGGGCATGTATTAAGGATAGAGAAAGACTCTAGTATAAGAGAAAAAAGTTTTTCCGAATCTCCTCCTCCGCCGTGAGATTTTAAAACAATTTCAGAAAAAAGAGAAGCCCTGTAATAACGGTAAAGATTATCACGCAAAGAAGGAAATAACTGCCGTTCCTCGGCATCCGTCACTTTATAGTTTTTTTTAACAGGATTATGGTAAAGATGTATATACAGATATGAAAAAGGATCGGTAATGCCGGATAACTTACTCTTTCCTCTGTACGCCCCATAGACAAGAGCGTCAATAAGTCCGAGACGGGGTGTTAAGCATGTTATGCTTTTATGATAATCTCCTACTCTCCGTGACCGTATAACAAGAGCATTGGATTTGATATTTCTCTGCATTACGTCTATGATAGAACAAAGAAATAAGCCATGTACAGTAGAAAGTCTTTTTTTAGTTGCTGAAAAGCCCGATTATACTTATTTTATAGAAAACATATTTTAATGGAGCAAACATATGCCAGATAAGCAGATTATACCGATAAATCAGATACTTCCCAATAAACTGCTCATTATACCCCTTCTCGGTAAACCTATATTTCCCGGTATTTTTACTCCCCTGATTATTGAATCAAAACATGATATCAAAGCAGTGGAGAAAGCACTTTCGGTTGACGGAATGATTGGACTTCTTCTCGAGCGTAATGATGAAGAAGAGGAAGCAGATACCATTCCGGTGAAGGAAAAACTATTTGCTATTGGTACTGCTGCAAAAATTGTAAAAAAAATAAATCTTCCTGATGGCGGATTGAATATTTTCATCTCTACTATTAAGCGTTTCAAGGTAAAGAAATTCCTTTCGGATTCATCTCCTGCTGCTGCGGCAGTTGAATACATGGATGATCAAAATGATTCTTCTCTGGAAGTAAAGGCTCTTACACGCTCACTGCTTACTGAAATGAAACAGCTTTCAGAGAACAATCCGTTATTCTCTGAAGAAATGCGGCTGAACATGGTTAATATTGATCAGCCTGGAAAAATTGCGGACTTTATTACTTCAATACTTAACATCGAACGGGATGAGCAACAGAAAATCCTTGAGATCCTTGATGTTCAGACCAGAATGGAAGAAGTTCTCATTCATATAAAGAAAGAACAGGAACTGCTTAAGATTCAAACAAAGATTCAAAAACAGATAAATGAGAAAATTGAAAAGAGCCAGAGAGAGTATTTTCTGAAAGAGGAATTAAAAGCTATCAGACAGGAGCTGGGGATGGAAGTTGATGCCAAATCCAGTGAATATAAACGCTTCAAGGATGCTATTGAGAAATTTAAGTTTGAAGAAGAGGTGAAGGATCAGGTAAATAAGGAACTGGAAAAATTTTCTTTGATGGACCCAAACGCTTCAGAATTTATTGTAACCCGGAACTATCTGGATACGATTGTTTCTCTTCCCTGGAATGATCCGAAAGAATCTGAAACATTTGATATGGAAACAGCTAAAAAGATACTTGATAAGGATCACTATGGCCTGGAGGATGTAAAAGAACGAATTCTGGAATATCTTGCCGTAAGAAAACTTAAAAAAGATACAAAGGGATCCATTATATGCCTTGTCGGCGCCCCGGGGGTTGGAAAAACATCCGTAGGTGTTTCAATTGCCCGTGCCCTGCAAAAAAAATTCTTCAGGTTTACCGTAGGCGGCATGAGAGATGAAGCGGAAATAAAAGGACATCGTCGTACATATATAGGAGCAATGCCGGGAAAAATTATACAGGGTTTAAAAATTGTTAAAACAAAAGATCCTGTTTTTATGATAGATGAAATTGATAAGATGGGAGCATCCTACAACGGAGACCCTTCTTCCGCTCTGCTGGAAGTTCTTGACCCCGATCAGAATGTGGCATTTCGAGACCACTATCTGGATATACCTTTTGACGTATCGAATATTCTTTTTATTGTAACGGCAAATACTCTGGATACCATTCCTCGTCCCCTGCTGGACCGAATGGAAGTTATCAGACTTTCGGGCTATATAAAGGAAGAGAAAATTGCTATCGCTCAGAAGTATCTTATTCCAAAATCACTTTCCAAATCAGGACTTCTGAGAAAAAACGTAAAATATTCAAAATCAGCACTCACCGATATAGCTGTTCATTATGCCCGCGAGGCAGGAATGCGAAACTATGAAAAATCACTTGATAAGATACATCGTAAAATTGCAAAGAAAATAGTTCTTGGAAAGGTAAAATCGCCGTTTTCGATAAAGCCTGCCGATTTAAAAGAATATCTGGGTAATCCGGTTTTCAGAGAGGATGATGTTAAAACAGTAACAGGACCCGGGATGGTTACCGGTCTTGCCTGGACAAATTTTGGCGGAGACACCCTGCTTATAGAAGCAATAGCAATGAAGGGGAAAGAAGGATTTAAACTCACCGGACAAATGGGTGACGTCATGAAAGAATCGGCATCTATTGCCTACTCATACGTACGTCATATTGCTGAAAACTTTAATATCAATCAGGATTTCTTTGAAAAAAATACTATTCATCTTCATATTCCCGAAGGAGCAACCCCAAAGGACGGACCTTCCGCCGGAGCTGCCATGGCAAGCGCAATTCTTTCTCTTGCCCGGAATAAAATGGTAAAAAAGAACATGGCAATGACTGGCGAACTCTCCCTTACCGGTAAAATTCTCCCTATCGGAGGCTTAAAAGAGAAAGTTATTGCAGCGAGACGTAACGGAATAAAAAAGATTCTCATTCCGGAAACCAACCAGAGAGATCTGGAGGAAATACCTGATTATATAAAGAAGGGAATATACTTTCATACTGTTACAAGAATGGAAGAAGTCACAACTCTTATTTTCTGAAAGGATACGTATGGAACTGCTTGCTCCCGCTGGAAACATTGAAAAACTGTACTACGCGTATGAGTACGGCGCGGACGCCGCTTATATTGGAATAAAAAATTTCTCTCTCCGGGCAAAGGCTGATAATTTCGGCAGTAACGAGTGGGAAGAAATAAAAAAGATAAAAGGGAACAAAAAACTGTTCGGTGCACTTAATATATTTTTCCACAACAGTGATCTCCGTACTCTTGAAGAGAATATCGACTACTTTAAACTCTATCCTTTTGACGCGTTTATCATCAGTGACATCGGGATACTCCCTCTTGTGAAGAAACATTTCCCGGAGATGCCCCTCCATCTGAGTACTCAGGCGAACTGTCTGAACAAAGAAGCAGCAAAAATTTACCGTGATCTGGGATTTAAAAGAATTATTCTCGGCAGGGAAACATCGCTTGAAGAGATAAAAGAGATCAGGGACTTTCTTCCGGATATTGAGCTTGAAGCTTTTGTTCACGGTGCCATGTGCCTTGCCTATTCGGGGCGGTGTTTCCTAAGCCGTTACATGGCTGACCGCAGCGCGAATGAGGGAGACTGCGCCCACTCCTGCAGATGGCAGTACCGGTATCTGGAAGAAAAGGAACGCCCCGGAGAATACTTTCCCGTTATAGAAGGAGACGGCTTTACAACCATTCTTTCATCGAAAGATATGTGTCTTATTGATCACCTTGGTAAATTTAAAGAAGCGGGTGTCGATTCCCTTAAAATTGAGGGGCGAATGAAATCAATTTATTATACAGCTGTTGTTACACGCGCATACAGGAAAATGATAGATGCTCTTGAAGGAAAGCAGATAAACAATATTGACGGTTTTAGAAAAGAACTGTACAAAGTAAGCCACCGGGAATTTTCCACAGGGTTCTATTTTGGAAAGGATGAAATAGAGCAGTCAACAACGGTTTCTTACGAACGGCAGTTCATGTTTCTCGGATCCGTCGGCAGGAAAGTCACGGATAACCGCTTTGAACTTGTTGTTAAAAACCAGATCAGGGAAACCGATGAGATAGAATACATCGGGCCCGACATTCTCTTTTTAAAGGACTCTGCGTTCGAACTCTACGATAAAGAGGGAAACAGGACGGAAAAGGCCGATCACGGCAAGAGCTATACCATCAAAACAGCACTTCCGGTCAGAGAAGGATATATTCTGAGAAAACCGACAAAAGCAAAACAGCCTTTTTATGAGAAAACATTATGAAACAAATTCCGGGACCGGTTATATACGTTATTACAGTACTTACCGCACTTTTCATCGTCACGCTCTCGCTCATTCCTCATCTTCCGAAGATACTGAATCCATTCACTTATTCCGACAAAGTTTTCCATACACTCATGTATACTGTATTCAGTATCCTTCTTTTTTTCAGTCTGAAAACCCGGTTCACCACACTCAGGTGGTGTGCGCTCCTTACACTGACCCTCGTACTGCTCCTTGGAGGCACTATAGAACTTATTCAACCCTATTTTTCACGGTCAAAAGATTTTTACGATTTTCTTTCCGATACCGCGGGAGGAGCTGCAGGAATCATTCTGACCAAACAGTTTATACGGATCTTTCATATTACCTTCGATAAAAAGGGTGTCTCTCTGGGGAAAAAGGCAGAGAGGTAAGCTTCTATGATTGTTTCGGGTTCACTAATAGAAATATTTCTTATTTCCATGGTTACTGTGTACTTTCCACTCTCTAAAGATTGTATCAACAATGAAGTGTTCCCAGTATAGATGTATGGGCTGGAACCCTTTTACCTTTTTATAGGTTGGGCTTACCCCTTCCCGTTTATCAGCGTCGTTATTGTCCATAACCATGGTATCAAGTGTTTGTCTATTTTGGTAATTCGGTTCTTGATTTCTGCATCATTATAGGTCATTATTATTTCACCTTCTGGGTGATTTTGGTTTTTTGCTAACTCATTACACCACATGGAGGTATTTTTTAAAGACCTAATAATCGCTCAGCTTAAGTTTATTTAAGAATTTTTACTTTTTGCAGGAATTCTCTTGTATTTACTGTTATTTAGACGTATTCTTACCAGTAAGAACATAAGTCAAGGATACAATTATGACTACACTGGCTACGACAAAAATGTCTTCGAAAGGACAGGTTGTAATTCCGGAAAATATTAGAAAAAGACTGGGACTTACTACAGGATCTCAATTTATCGTCCTTGGAGAGGGTGATGTTGTCATCATGAAAACCATAACCAGTCCCTCTATGAGAGATTTTGATAACCTTATCAGAAAAGCCAGAGAAAATGCAAAGGCAGCAGGTTTAACACAGGCAGATATAACAAGAGCAGTAAACGAGGCCAGAAGCGAGAAGTGAAACTTATTATTGATACAAATGTTCTTGTTTCGGGTATTTTCTTCTCCGGACCGGGAGGGTTCTGTGTCGGAAAGTTTTATATATCCGGTGTAATAATGCAACAACGCCAGGACTGTTCTAGTTTAACGATTCCAGAAATTCAACCAGTCTGTGTATTGTACAGTTTTGTTTCGAGTAGTATCTTCCTACTAATCTTGCTTTGGTTTCCAGTTCTTTTGAATTGGTAAGAGCTTTTATTCTTTTCGGCTTTCCAAGTTTCCTGTAAGAAATATGTTGTTTTATTGACAACTCATTTTTCTCATAATCAGGAATTCTTCCCTTCTTTCTTAACTCCTTTATATATCCATCTCGGGTTAGGAGACTGTCAATAGAAACGCGTTTAAAATGTAAAAGAAGCCAAAGCTCAAAAGATTCTATGGAGAATGCAGTACGGATATTTTCTCTATCAGCAAGAATCAATCCTTTACGGAATTTCTGTTTAAAATCATCATTATCAAAAACACACCATATAGTATTATATGACTGACCGTTGTTTTGTTCGGCAGATTTTCTCATTTCTATTGCTTTACCTATCAATTGCTCAGGATCAAGAGAATGAGACTCAATAAACACATTAATTAACCACTCACGATCCGTCCTAACCGCAGGAAAGGATTTAAAGTAAATCTCTTCAGTTCTTCCCTGGCATAATATAAGAATTTTATTTCTTCTGTGCAGTTTCAGACTTGTTCTGCGGTTCATTACTTATCCTCAAAAAGGTAGTCATTCAGAAAATTAATATCACCAATACAGGGTACAGCACCATATTGTCCTGACAAATATCTTTTCCCAAATGTGTGTACACTTCTTTCTTCCTGAAAATCTGCCAAAGAATATAAATTGCTGGCCATTTCTTTATTCTTCTGTACAAACCAGACTTGATCTTTTCTAATATTAGGATGATTTAGTAAAGAATGTTCATGGGTTATTGCAATAAGCTGTGCATTTCTTAAATTAATAGATGAATCATTAAAGAGATCGAACAGCATTCTGGTCAGATGCGGGTGGAGCTGGGTATCGATTTCATCTATTAAGAGGACTCCGCCTTTTTTCAAGGTAGTAAGGATAATACCAAGAAGATTAAATACTTTTAAGGTTCCACGGGATTCCATTTTCTGCATTGGGAAATATTTTAATTTTTCTGTACTGCCGGTTTTTATAGTGTGAGCAGTGAGTATCTGTTCTTTATCTGTAAATGGATCACTTGTGTCCAGTCTAAAATCTTCAATGCCCGTATCTGCTTTTCTTAATAAATAAAGGTATGCTTTTTTTATAGCCGGATCTTCAATAACAGATTTGGGAATTAATGTATTTTTAGTAAGAAAAAGTGCACTTGCAGATATATTAATACTTAAAAAATTATGGTTAATATTATGGATTAATATGTTGTTTAAGGAATCCAGCAGAGAAAAAAGCAGGGAATTGTTTCTTAATAACGATTGTTTTTTTATAGTTGTTATGACACTGCTGTCTGGTAAGGCGCTGCCGTGGGATAGTTCCTGACCTTCTCTGATATATACAAGTGTTTCCCTGCTTTTTGGAGTCATCGATTTCCTGTAAAGCCATTCTTTTGTAATAGTTTTGTTCATTATTTCAAAGCCAAGACGGTAGATAGCTTTGTCATTAGTATTAATTAAAAACTTCAGTTCAAAATGAGTTGGCTTTTTCAGCATGCTGTTATCAAGGGCAAAGGGTTCTACAAGATTGGAGATGCTCTCTTCTTCCTGGAATGATAGTTTTAACAGATTGAGCATTGTATAATATGCCAGGGCAAAATTGGATTTCCCTCCTGCATTTGGACCGTAGATTACACTTGCCCTTAGAATTGAGAGTTTATTAATTTGGCAAATATTTTCTTTGAGCGCCTTTAACCGAGTGTCTGCCAGAGAGGAGAATGTGCTGATTTCTTTAAAGGACCGGAAATTACCTACTGAAAACTCTAAAATCATGCTATTACCTGCCTTATAGACGTTTTGTGCAAAATTTATGCACAAAACAAGTATAATATATCTTTTTGCTATATTCAATAAAAATTTAAATTGATTTTAATGATCTGTGCTGGGCATCTATAAACTTTTGTATTATAGATGCCCTGTTTACCCTATTTATGGTATAATTGTCTTGTTCCGGGGAGGGTTCTGTGTCGAAAGGTTTTATATATCTGGATAATAATGCTACTACGCCGCTGCTGCCGAAGGTGGTAGAAGCAATTCGGACCTTGGTTCAGATATGATAGAAGTTACAGGAGCTGAATATCTTCAGGATTACAAAGTATGGCTGGAATTTAATAATGGAAAATCCGGAGAAGTAGATTTAGAAAGCCATTTATGGGGACCTGTCTTTGTTCCATTCACCGGGACATAGTTCCGAAAAATATGGTAGAATATCAGGCAATTGTTAAAATAAATAATGGCAAAAATGTCAATTAAATGTTAGGATTCTGTTAATGAAGAAAAAAGTAAGTAAGTTGAAAGCAATTGATTTTTTTTGTTCCGGCGGCGGAATGACCAGGGGTATGATTGATGCCGGTATAGATGTAATTGCCGGAATTGATAATGATCCTACAGTAAGGGATACTTATGAGAAAAATAATATCGGATCGAAATTTATTGAAGCCGATGTTGCTGAACTTACTGAAGAGGCTTTAAAAGCATACGTTAATATTAAGGAAAATGACGATAATCTGATACTTATAGGCTGCAGTCCCTGTCAGTACTGGACTAAAATAAGAACTGATAAGAAAAAGTCTGAAAATTCAAAAGATCTTCTTAAAGAATTTAAGAGGTTTGTTATACATTTTAATCCAGGTTTTGTTGTAGTTGAGAATGTCCCCGGACTTGAGAAAAGAGCGGAGGAAAGCGGTCTTAAAGATTTTGTTGATTATCTGGAAAGCAGGAATTATATAGTAAAGTATGATATTTACAACCTGAATGAATACGGTGTTCCCCAGTCGCGAAAAAGATTTTCTCTAATTGCCTCCAGAGTTGTTAAAAAGAAACTTCGCCCGGTTAAATCAGAAGAAAAGCCGTTTGTTGAGGATTTTCTGGGTGCTGCAAATGGGTTTGCACGGGTAGAGGCCGGGCATGTGGATAAATCAGGATTCAATCACTCTGTCGCTAAATTAAGTAATATAAATCTAAAACGAATTAAAAAAACAGAAAAAAACGGCGGATCGTGGTTTGACTGGAAAGATGATGAAGAACTGTCCAGAAAAAAATATACAGGAAAAGAATTTATTGATAATTACGGCAGAATGTCCTGGAATAAGCCTGCTCCAACTATAACTACCCGTTTTAACAGTTTGTCAAACGGCAGACACGGGCACCCGGAAGAGGATAGAGCAATTTCTATAAGGGAGGGTGCTTCTCTTCAGACTTTTTCAAAGGACTATATTTTCTATACGAATAGTAATCAGAAAGCAGCAAAGATGATTGGGAATGCGGTTCCTCCTGAGTTTGCAAAGAGAATAGGTGAAGCAATAATCGAAGGATTGGGAAATGAATAGTAGTTTTAAAATATCACCGAGGGTGATAGCTCATCTGGGGGAAGATTTAATCAAGAATGAAAGTATTGCTTTATTAGAGTTGGTTAAAAACTCTTATGACGCTTGTGCAAATACTTGTAAAGTTATTTTTATTTTTGATGATAATGAACTAAATGAAATTATTATTCAAGATGATGGGTTTGGTATGTCTGTCAATATTATACAAGAAGTTTGGTTAATTATTGGTACAGATAATAAATATAAGAATACAGAAGAAAATTCTTGTAAAAGAGTTCCATTAGGAGAGAAGGGTATCGGAAGGTTGGGGATTCATAAACTTGGTAATAAAATATCATTACTTACTAAAAGTAAAAAGTCAAATGAAGTGGAAGTATTTATTGACTGGGCAAATCTTGAAAGTGCAAAGAATATTGAAGATTTTAAAATATTAATAAAAGAAAATGAATTCCCTAAATATTTTCAAGATAATACTGGCACAAAAATAATTATTTCTGAGTTAAAAGCCAAATGGGATAGGAAGCAATTAAGAGAAGTTTATAGAGCCATCAATTCACTAAACAGCCCATTTGATAATGTAAATGACAAATTTAAAGTAACAGTCGAAAGTAATTCTGATATTTTTAGCGGATTACCACAATATAAAGATATAAAAAAAGCAGCGTTATATTTTGCTAAATGTAAGATAGAAAATAATAGGCTTACAGATTTCGTATATGAATTTAGGCCATGGAGCAGTTTAACAGAAATACAAAATGGTAGAATAAAATCTATTAAAGATTTTGAAAATTTCCAAATTGAGTTGACAAAAGGGAATGGTAGAAATCCTGAAAAATTTAACTTATCCGATTATAAAATAGGAACTATTGAATTTGAAGTTGCTA
>CAYSXD010000016.1:0-18847 GCA_964434925.1 uncultured Spirochaetaceae bacterium | reverse complement strand
AATCAGGCATTTATCCTGGAAGGGGCCGTCACTGCAGCATTTCTCGCTGTTCTTCTGGATCAGATTATAGGACGAATAGAGAAAGGTTTTACCTCTGGATAATCTGCTGTTTTCCGGACATTCCCCTGGAGTAGATGGTAAATAATTATCTCAAAAGATATGTTTCGTTCTTTTTTCAGCCATCCATTCTTATGAGAATTCCATTCATATTTCAAACGCTTAATGTACATCTTTTGTACATATAAATCAATATTTATTTATAAAACAATGTTTGAGGTAATTTCTGAATTCTATTTCTTATATACATGGAAGAAATTTTTGTTAAAGTCCAGATGGACCTCTTCTCCCATTTTATAATGTTTATATTTCCCCTCGATGTTCGACTGAATTATTGTGAGAAAACTATTCTCAAATTCAACCTTGTACTCGGAAATACTCCCTAGAAATGAACTTACATCGAGTTTGCCGGTGAATCCTGTAGACTGAGTATTAATACTTACCGCTTCCGGTTTAATAGTAAGGGAAATCTCTTCTCCCTCTTTAAACTCGCCTTCCTCTTTTGGAACAACAATGGAATTGTTTTGAAGAGATACAGTGAGAGAATCCTCATAGACCTCTTCTACGACGGCATCCATAAAATTTGCGTTACCAATAAAGTCAGCTACAAACGCGCTGTTAGGATTGTTGTAAATCTCTTCGGGAGATCCTGTCTGTGCGATTTTTCCCTTATTCATAATAACAATCGTATCCGACATACTGAGAGCTTCCGACTGGTCATGAGTAACATACAGCGCCGTTATCCCCAGAAGCTGCTGTACCCGCTTAATTTCCGTGCGGGTCTGGATTCTCAGCTTTGCGTCAAGATTGGAAAGAGGTTCATCAAAAAGAATAATCTTCGGTTTAAGAACAATAGCCCTTGCAAGTGCCACACGCTGCTGCTGACCTCCTGATAATTCGCCGGGATACCGTTTCTCCAGCCCTACGAGGTTCACCATCTGTGAAACCATAGCAACTTCATTCCGTATTACTTCTTTTGACATGTTTTTTAATTTTAAACCATAGGAAATATTATCAAAAATTGTCATATGTGGGAAAAGCGCATAACTCTGAAAAACCATCGGCATATTGCGGTTAAAGGCGGGAACGGTGTTAATTATCTGCCCATCAAGAACAATATCCCCTTTATTCTGAAGCTCAAATCCCGCAATCATCCGTAAGGTTGTTGTCTTCCCGCAGCCTGATGGGCCAAGAAGGGTCACGAAATCACCCTCTTTTATTTTTAGGGAAATATCATCAACAGCTTTGACCTGTGAATCTCTTCCATCACTGAAAATTTTGGTAATGTTCTTTAAAATAAGATAATCTGCTTTAGTAACGTTCTGATTCATTTTACTCCCCTTAGTTGGTCGTTCCAAAAATTTGAGATTGTTTAAGCCCCGTTAGTTTCATTATCAGGAAAATAAACCCTACAACAACAACTATTAAAGCAAAAGATAAAACTGATGCCGCGCCCAGCCGCATTATTTCCGTCTGTGCCAGGATAAGGACCGTTAGATGGTTCCATCGGGCAGAAACAAGAAAGATGATGGCGCTTATTGCCGTCATTGCCCGCACAAAAGCAAAGGTAGCGCCTGCAAAAAAGGAAGGCCGGATAAGCGGGAGAGTAATTTTCCTAAACGTATAGGCGGTAGTGGCACCAAGATTCGTTGAAGATTCCTCAATATCGGTGGAAATTTGCTTTAATGCGGCAATTCCTCCCTGCACACCAATTGGGACATTTCGAAACACATACACAGCTACAAGAATAAAGGCGGTACCTGAAAGATCAAACGGTGCTTTGTTGAAAGCAAGAATATATCCTATCCCAATTGCAGTTCCGGGAATCGCGTAACTGATCATGGAGAGAAAATCCAGAGCACCTTTACCGGGGAATGATTTTCTTACAACAATAAAGGCAATAACCATCCCCAATAATGCCGTTATAGGTGTCTGCACAATAGCAAGGAAAAGGGTGTTTTTAAGCGTTGTGAATCCAACATCAAAACTATAGGCGAACCATTTTAAAGTAGGGGTCCAGTCAACACTCCAGAGTTTAACGAAACTGCCGCCGATGATCGTGGTATAAAACAGAAGAACAAAAACCGAAACACTCAGACAGAAAATAAACAACCCTCTTCGTGTCGCTTTACTGACGGAAGCCGAACCTCTCCGGGAAGATTTACCCGTAATAGTTACATACGATTTATTCTTCATAATGTATTTTTGAATAAAGAAAACAAATACCGTCGGGATAAGAAGAAGAATGGCAAGGGCGGCACCTCTCGGTAGATTCCCCATACCGGTAAACTCAAGATACGCTTTTACCGAAAGCACATCAAACTCTCCTCCAATAATTATCGGATTTCCAAAATCGGTAAGAGATCCAACAAAAACCAATAGCCAGGAAGCAAAAATACCCGGCAGCGCCAGTGGGAAGGTAACTGTCCAGAACGTATGCCCGCGTTTTGCTCCGAGGTTCATGGCACAGGTTTCCAGATCTGGATCAATACCCTGAAGAATTCCGACAAGAGTCATATAGGCTATAGGGTACATGGTAATAACCTGAACTATAATAAGCCCCCTAAGACCATAAATTCCACCTGTATCAAGGCCAAGCAGTTTGGCACTAATTAAACCGTTCCGTCCAAAAAGCAGTATAACAGACAGTGCGAACATAAAGGGAGGTGAAATAATGGGAAGTATTCCCATACTCTGAAAAAAACGTTTACCGCCTACATTTGCTTTCGTCATTGCGTAGGCAAAAATAAAACCAACAACCGTAGCCAGAGTAGCAACCAAGGCTCCCAGAGTTACCGAATTAAGGATGGTTCGTGTGTACCCGGAATGGGAAAAAACATAGGAATATTCACTGAAAGAAAATTTCCCTCCGGGCGTTAAACTTAGTTTTACGGCGGAATACAGGGGATAAATAATAAACAAAAGTAAAAGACCAAAAATTAAGATCACACTGATAAAAAGAATGGGGTCCCGTGTAAGCTGATAAAACCGGCCTTCTCTCCGGGTCAGAGTAGTACTGTTGCTATCCACAATTTCATCTCCTTCTGTTTATCAATATGAGCCCCCTCACAGGGGGCTCCAATAATTACTTTTTTATTTCGTTATTTCTTTTTTACCGTTTTTGCTTCGCCATTGATAACCTGATTCCATTTTTCTACAAGTCTAGTTTTATTCTCAGCGGCCCATACATCATTCTGATTAATGACTTTTATGTTCTTTATGGAAATAGCTCCCTTTGGAAGGGGAACATCAACAAAAGGTACTACAAATTTTGTAGCGTAAATCTTTGCAGCTGTTTTACCAAGGCCCCAGTCATACAATTTTTTTGCCGCTGCGAGCTCATTTGCAGGACCATTTTTAATAAGAGAAATGGAAGCAACTTCATATCCGGTTCCTTCTGATGGAAAGGTTATTTTTAACGGATAACCTTCGTGAACAAGTTTTACACCATCATGGGAATAGCCTATGGCAATGGTCGTTTCTCCAATACTTGCGTTCTTACCGGGAGCGGAACCTGAACGAGTGTACTGAATAATATTTGCATCAAGTTCTTTCAGCATATCGAATGCCTTATCCTCTCCAAAAATCTGAACAAGCGTCGCGAGAGTATTATAAGCGGTACCGGAAGAACCCGGATTCGCCATCTCAACACGTCCTTTATAGACAGGGCTCACTATATCTGCCCATGAGGTTGGGGCTTTTAAATTATATTTTGCCAGTTTATTGGTGTTACTTTCAAAACACAGCATACCGGCATAGATACCGGTCCAGTAGTGATCTTTATCTTTAAACTGAGCCGGAATGTTTTTTGCGGCCGGAGAATCATACTGCATCGTCAGACCTTTCTGTTTTGCCTGAATATGCCCAATTCCAACACCGCCGAACCAGATGCTCGCCTGTGGATTTGCTTTTTCAGCTTCAATTCGTGCAACAGCTTCACCGGTGGACAACCGCACCCAGTCAACCTGAATTCCTGTCTCATCGGTAAACGCTTTGAATACCTTCTGAGCCAGTTCTTCGTCCAACGTTGTGTAGGCGGTTATTCTCTGTGTTTTTTCCTTGGAACCATTTGCAAAAAGCATGGAACCGGAAAAAAGGATAAACGTACTCAGCACTAACGCAATGAAAATTCTTTTCATAGTTTCCTCCAAAATAAATTATTCTTCTTCTATATTAAAAAACGGAACAGTGAAATTTGCAAGGAACAATTCAGAAACAATTTGGTAACAAAACAGGAACAGAGTACAGAACCTAATCAAAACCCTTTAACCGGTAGCCCTTTCCCCACTCATTCAGAATATACCGGGGCTGATGAGGATCGGGTTCTATCTTTTTCCTCAGACGCTGGATGGTGACTTTTACCATTTCTCTTCCGCCCTCCCAGTCCTCATGTCCCCACACTTCTTTCAGAAGGACCTGCCAGGAAATTACCCATCCTGCTCTTGCCGCAAGAGCTGCCAGGAGTGTATATTCAATGGGGGTAAGGCTGACCCGGTCCCCCCGTAACAATACTTCTTCATGTTCAAAATTAATCATAAGATCCCCGATACACACCTTTTTCCTCGCAGCGACCTTTTCCATCCTCTGTAGAATTTTTCCTATTCTGAGGATAAACTCCCTGTGGTTAAAAGGCTTTGTCATATAATCCTCGGCACCTATCTCCAAACCGGATATAACATCACTGTCCCTGTCTCTGGCACTCAGAATAATAACAGGAACGGTACTGTGCTGCTTTATTGTATTGCAGACTGTCAGACCGTCCATTGAGGGAAGGTTAAGATCCAGAACAACCAGGCTGATAGTTTCCCTGTTGAATAAAGCAAGCCCCTCTTCCCCGGTACGGGCGACAGTAACCCCATACCCCTCATCTTCCAGTAAATAGACAAGTATTTCCGCAATTGCCGCTTCATCTTCAATAATGAGTATTTTTGATTTCATTCTCCTACCTTTGGCAGAGTAAAAGAAAGTGTCGTGCCAACTCCTGAAACCGATCCCATATAGACATTCCCTCCATGCTTTTCTATAACATTTTTTACAATTGAAAGACCAAGTCCAACTCCATCAAAATTTTCTTCCGAAATTTCCGAATTATCCTTCCCCTGATAGAACTCGGAAAATATCTTCGGTTTATCATTATTTACAATACCGCTGCCGTCATCACTTACCGACACAACAACACACTGCTCATTTTCATTTACCGAGATGACAATTCTTCCACCATCACCTACATGCTTACTTGCATTATGAATAAGATTAATGAGCACCTGCTGAATCCAGTTATCATCAATGATAGTTTTTGACAGCAAACTCGGATAATTATATTTTAATGTCTGATTTCTCGACTGAATGAACGGCTCAAGATCACCGCATACCTTTTTTATAACCGGTCTTATATCTTTTTCTCTCTTTTTCATTCTAAACCAGGCATATTCAACCTTAATACTCGCCAGAATGGAATCGGCAAACCGTACCATCCGTAAAGTGTTATCCTGAACAGCTTTTAAAAATCTGCGCTGTGTTGGATTTATTTCTCCCGGGCGTTCTTCCAGAAGTATTTCAGAAGACGTTTTTATAACAGCCAGCGGTGTACGAAGCTCATGGGCAAGTGTCGAGAGAAGCTTATTTTTACCGTCTATCTGAGCCTGCCGGGCATTAATCTCAGCGTTAAGTTCGGCCTCGGATTCCTGTACCGAACGAAACAGTAAATAACTTAACAGGATGACGGGAATAATAAGTACCAGGGCATCGGGTCTTATATGAGTAATGAATAATGCAGCTGCAAGAAGGAGTATTAGTCCGGAATTAATGAGTACACCGGTTTTAAGCTGGTAAAACGTAAAGATCTGAAAAAAAAGAATAATGAGAAACCCTGAAAAGAGAAAGGGATCAAGAAGAATAACGGCGGACAGTATGGAAACTGATTCGAGGATTATTCCAGCTGTTTTCTTTGTATTTGCACGTTCGGTAAAAAATAATTCACATACGATCCAGGGAACCAGACAGAAGATAATACTGAAATATAGAGGATATTTATAACTGCCATACTCAAAAACAGTAAAACCAATTATAGTCAGAGAGAATATTCTAAAACTGTATTTCATAAGTTTGTTCATGGCACGTTTTAAATAACTATATCCTTTTCTTCAGGGGGAATCAAACTAATGGAATTAGTTTGATTATGATCCCATATTATTCCAAAATATCACGGGTATCATAGGTAATAATAGTCCTTTTTCATGTATCCTGGTTTACAGATTCAACAATTGACTTATTGTTTGATATAACAGGTACAAAATAATTTCTACGGATATAATCCGCAATTGCAAAATTACCGGGTTTTCTGTAATCTATCTGCCAAACTCAGCAGTATTCCGGTATTTATCCGGATAGATTAAGAAGGCCTGTCAAAGAACCGGGGACATAGAATGTTTCTTCATAATTATATGATAAATCTTTATTAACAACATAAGACAATGATATGTTTTCCCGTTCACAAAAACCGGTAAGAGAACGAATTCTTTTAGGATTATTATAGCTCTTAAACTTTACCTCTATGGGGATAATTGAATAGTGGTTATTTACAATGAAATCTATTTCAGCACCATCTTTTGTTCTGTAATAATGAAAGTCATAGGATTTATCTGATTTTTTAAGCAATTCAAGATAAACATAGTTTTCAAAAAGAGCACCATTATCAACTCTGTACTCCATATCGGAAAAACTATTATAAATAATATTTCTTAGACCTGTTTCAAGAAAAAACACTTTCTTCATTTTTGTTATTTCTCTGCGTTTATTTGACACAAATGGAGGAAGAAGCCTGATTATATACATCTGCTGAAGGATATCCAGATATTCTTCACATCTTGCATAGGGCAGATTGATAGTATCAGAAAGTTTGTGTACATTCAGCATATTTCCAATCTGAGTTGAGAGCAGTTTTAGCAGCTTATTAAATGCAATAAAATCTTCTCCCCGGATATAACTACGAACATCTTTTAATAAATATGTTTTATAAATATCATCCAGAATTCCAATTTTATCTGCAGCTCTATCTGCCAGAGCAGCCCGGGGCAAACCTCCGAATATCAAAAACTCATCAAATAAGGACAATATTCTTTTATTAATAATTGATATTTTAGTATTCTGTGAATACCTGGAATATAGGAGATAGAGACTTTTATCCTTGAAAAGGAGATATTCATGAAATGATAGAGAGAATACCTCAATAATCCGCACTCTGCCGGCAAGGGACTCCTCTACTTTCTGTTTGATATCAAGACTTGAACTTCCGCTGACAATTATTTTCAGATCAGGATTTCTATCTACAAGAAGCTTCAGGATCACAGAAATATTAAAAATATATTGAAACTCATCTATAAAGATTGTACCTGAAATTTCAGAATTTAAATTTATTTTAAGGTAATTCTCTATTGTGGAATACTGTTGAAACAGTTCGGAGTGTTCAATATCCTGTCCATCAAAAATAATGCTGCCTTTTGTAGCAATCATTTTAAGAATAGACGATTTGCCAACCTGTCTTGCACCAATCAACACAATTATAGGAACAAATTTTAGAGCATTGCTAATTTTTGTAAGATAAATATCTCTTGGTATCAGGCTCATAATACAATTATATACTAATTTTTCTTAAAAATAAAGCTTCATTTTATGAAATACAATAAAATATATCGTTTTAATGCACTAAAATAGAATATTAATGAGGTGCTCACAGAAGACTAACAGATTATATGATCACTATCGTCCAATACCGGCTTCCTACAGCTTCATCCCTATACGAATTATCCGCATTGCCCTTACGGTAGCGTCAATAAGCAGCTCTTTTGAGCGCGACATTGCTTCTTCCAGCGTCATGGCATTATTGACCGAGCTCATTATCGAGTCAATGCCGTAATCATACACGGTGTCCACGCCGCTGCCGATGCCACCTACTATGGCAAGAACGGGGATATCATGTTTTTTTGCACGTCCGGCGATTCCAACAGGGACCTTACCGTACATTGACTGTCCGTCAATTTTTCCTTCACCGGTAATAACAAGATCAACACCAGCCAGATGATCATCAAAATTTACAAGATCGAGAATTATCTCAATGCCGGATTTCAATTCAGCTCCGCAGAAAGCCATCAGACCGAACCCGAGTCCTCCCGCCGCACCGGCGCCCGGAGTTTCAGCTATATCAAGGCCCATATCAGCCTTCACTACATCAGCAAGATGATACAGATTTTTATCCAGGAGATCAACATTCTTCTTTGAAGCGCCTTTCTGGGGACCGTAGACAACACTTGCACCTTCCGGTCCAAAGAGGGGATTTTTAACATCGCAGGCTACAAGAAACGTAATCTCCGAAAGTCCGGAAACAACTTCACTGGTAGAAATTTTATCCAGCAGAGACAGGGTCCCACCTCCCTCTGCAATATCAGAACCGCTTTTATCCACAAACCGGTACCCAAGTACCCGAGCCATCCCCATACCACCGTCATTTGTCGCGCTTCCGCCTATACCGATGATAATTTTTTTACAACCCTCTTTCACCGCATCAAGGATGAGTTCTCCCGTACCCCGGGTTGTTGTAACAAGGGGATTCCTTCTATTCTGCGGAACCAGCCCAAGCCCGGAGGCAGAAGCCATCTCTATAACACCGACATCTCCCGGCAATATTCCATATTCAGCCTCTGTCTTCTCTCCAAGCGGCCCTGTTACAGTTTGTTTAATAATCTGTCCGCCCATTCCGTCAACAAGCGATTCCACAGTACCTTCTCCACCGTCAGCAACCGGAATGGTATCTATCTGAGCATCGGGAAATATCTTCAGGACACCCGCTCTCATAGCCTCAGCTGCATGAGCACTGGTTTGTGTTTCTTTAAATGAATCCGGTGCTATTAAGATTTTCATAAATCCTCCACAATAGGACTATTGTTTATCGGTGTTCTCTCTCTCCAAGAACCTCTCTGGCCTTTTTAATATTAATACTAATTGCGGGGAGAGAACTCATGGAAAGAGCCTTTTTAAAACAATCCAGAGAATCTTCATATTTCTTAAAGTTGTTCATTAGAATAGACCCTTTATTGTTAAGAGCCTGAAAATTAGTATTGTCCTGTTCAACAGCTGCGGAAAAAGCTTCCATAGCTTCTTTATATTTCTTTCCTTTTAAAAACTCATTGCCTTTATTATAGAGAATATGACTATTCTGTACATTTTCAAAGGCTTTTTTTGAATTGCATTTCTGAATCCGCATTGTTAACAAATTGTTATCAACAGTACTGTCGCAATCAGTTAAAGCTTTTCTGTACCATTCCCCGGCTTGCTCTCTCTTGCCCCAAATATAATAAAGATCACCCATTACTCTGGTTCTATCATAACTTTCTCCATAAATGGTAATATCTTTATTAAAGAAACTCTCTGCTTTTTCATAATTACTTTGAGCTAAATTGACCAGGCCAATATTATACTCAAATCCTGCCTGAGACGGTGCATACCTGTGTATACGCCGGAAATATTTTTCTGCCTTAAAATAATTTCCCATAACAAGATTATTAAAAGCTAAACGCTGCCATATTGGGATGAGCAATCTGAACATCTTTTTACATCCTAAGAATAAGGTAAAATGCCGATAGAATTGTTTCTACCGGCATAGAGTAATTTTACTAAGAAAACACTATAACAAATTATATAAAAATAGACAAAACAGCAACCCCGGCAAAAGCTACAAGCCCTTCAATTAAAGTCGCTGTGGTATAAGCTTTATAGGCGATTGGTACTTCCATATCAGAAAACTGGGAAACAACCCAAAAATAAGAATCGTTAGCATGAGAAACCACCATGGAACCTGCTCCAATTGCCAGAACCGAAAGAGCGGGATTCAATCCAAGAACACCAAGCAGAGGGGCCATAATGGATGCTGTGGTAATGATAGCAACCGTTGAAGAACCCTGAGCTGTTTTTAATGCTGCTGATATAAAGAAAGGTAACAATATACCCAACTTTAATCCTGACATGTTTGTATTAATAAAACCGGCCATAGGAGAAGCCTTTAATATGGCCCCAAAGGCACCACCGGCACCTGTTATGGCTAATATAAGAGCTGCATTTTTAACACCTTCTCCCATCCAATCATGTACAGCTTCTCCCATTTGTGTTTTTTTAACCAGAGTAAGTGCAATTAAAACCCCAATCATTAAAGCGGTAACCGGATCTCCAATAAAGATAATGAATGATGCAAAGCCGCCGGAACCAAAAGGTTTTGAGGGATAGGCTGCTAATGATTTTAAAAGAATTAATACTATAGGAGTCAACAAGGGAAGGAATGAATGTACTCCACCAGGCAGTTTTCCATATTTATTAATCAAATCATCGTAAGTTTCCTCAACTTTAGCAGTTATCTGAAAACGTTTTGCAAATTTTATTGCCCATATATATCCGGCAATCATTGCAGGTATGGACACCAGTAAGCCCAACCCTATTACCATTCCAAGATCCGCACCAAGAATACCGGCTGCGGCTATGGGACCTGGAGTCGGAGGAACCAAAGTATGAGTTGCATATAATCCCGTTGCAAGTGCTACAGCCATAACAGCCATTGACTTACCGGTTTCCTCTGATAAAGCTTTATTTAAAGGAGTCAGAATAATATATCCGGAATCACAAAAAACCGGAATTGACACTATATAACCGGTAATGCTCATTGCCAGAGGAGCTCTTTCTTTTCCGACAATTTTCAATATGGTTTTTGACATAGACAAAGCTGCACCTGTTTTTTCTAGAATTGTTCCAATTATTGTACCGGCAATTATGACAATACCTATATAACCGAGCGTTCCGCCAAAGCCGCTACGAATTTTACCTACAATATCCTTCAAAGGCAGTCCAATAAACAGACCATAGAGAAAAGCCACACCGATTAAAACAACAAAAGCGTTCATTTTATACCTTGCTGTTAATAGTATTATAAGTAATACAGCAATTAATAGAAATAATAACGCTACCCCACCAGAAACCATAATATACCCCCATAAGATAATTTTCTCTGAGTATATATAGAATATTGCAATAAAAAAAGCATAAAAAGTACTATCTGAAGCAATTTTTCTGTGCAGAATGCACAATTTACAAAAAATTGAGCTGGCGGGAATCTCTGAAAATCAATTCAATTTACAATACTCCAGGAGTGCAAAAAGGAAAAAACGGTCTTTAGCCTCGGCAAGAGGATCTATTCCCAACAATTCTTTAATGCTTTCCAGCCTGAAATATACAGTATTACGGTGAATCCCGAGTTTTTCCGCAGTATCCGTAATATTCATATCAGCTTCCAATAAAGCTTCGACTGTCTCTATAAGTTTCTTTTTTGACGAATTATTCAGGAACTTCTCAAATACTGAAAAAATATTTGTATAGTCATGCTTTGGAATTCTACTCTGAAAATACTCATAACAATAGTCAAAAAAGAAATAAATTCCTTTTTTAGGCTCGGTAATATACTGTATCAGCCATTGAGCATGCTGAAATGCTTCTCTAAATAATTTAAAATTTATCTGAAAACTACCAGCAAAACAGGAAAAAGACGATTCAATTCCACTGTTACCAAGTACCTCTTTTACAGCTTCAATGTATTCATTTACAATCACTCTTATATTTTCCATCAACATAAGCGATAAACCATTAAGAACTTTAAAAACAAGTATATCCCATTCGGCAGTTACAAATGTCATATCCTGTCTGGTATGCAGTTTATTTCTCTTTAATATTGATACAACATCATTAATATCGACTCTGGAAGAAAATCTAAAAATAAGAGGAATCCGAATTATATTATCTTTATACCCTAATTTCAAAGCAAAATTCTTAACTTTAAGGATATCCAGATCCTCTTCATAAAGAAGTGTATTGAGTAAAAGATTTTTTTTGTCCTGCCTTCGAATTATTTTTTCTTTATAAAGTTCATATTCCAGCATTGTTTCCAGTGCTGTTTTTACTGAATAGGCAAGATTCTTGATTTCATCCGGGTTCCCTGTAACTCCGACAACACCCATTTTATTCTGCTTATAAAGTATTGGCAGATTTATTCCCGGTTTAACTCCAACAGGCAATTGGTCCCTGGGATAAATAACTTCAATTTCTTCATCTTTTTGTATAATATTGTAAGCAGCTTCATGAAAATCATTTATCCTGCAAGTATCGGTACTTGCTATAATTATACCATTCTCATCCATTATATTGATATTGTACTCCAGATGCTCGCTTAATCGGCCTAATAGATCCATTGCCATAGAACGTCTAAGCATAACTACTCCTTATCAAAAAGACAGAGAACTTCCGGTTCTGATATAATGGTACGCGGTATTCGTTTTCCATAGAACTTCCGCCGCTTTCTCTCCCGTACAATGGCACACCCCAAGATATTTTAATGAACTCTTCCTGAAATATTCAGCCGTCACGGCTATACGCTCATCCGGGGCTTCAATAAGATGTATCCCGCCGAAAACAGCATGAAGAGGCCGGTTAAAAAGGGTTTTTACCGTATCAAGCATGTTCCTTATCCCCGGGTGGGAACATCCGGCAAAAACAACAAGCCCTTTCGGAGAATCAATAACAAGAAGAATTTCATCGGTAAAGGGGTCGGGGACAAAACGGTCATCCTGAAGAAGCTGATACCGTGGGCTGATCTCCCCGTTCCGATGTTTTCGGGAAAAGCGTGTTACAACATATACACCGGGTAAAATCTCTTCCATGCTTTTTTTTACAAACATGTATGATACCTTATTTTTTATCAGGAATTCCTCATTAAAATTATTTCCCTTAAAGGTATGACGTTCATCGTGAAGACTGTACTTCTCCGTAAAAAAACCGTTTCCTATTACGAGTGTAAACCCTTTAACTTTCTCCGTTAAAGCTCTAAACCCTCCCGTATGATCGTAATGACCATGGCTCAGAAAAACATACTCCACAGTCGAAAGATCAGCACCAAGGAGCTCAGCATTACCCATAAAGGCACCGGATTGTCCGGTATCAAAGAGGAACTTACTATGATCCTTTTCAATAAAAAAGGAAAGACCATGCTCGTTTTTCAGCAATGGATTGGTACCGAGAGTATCTTCTATTAAAACGGTTATATTTAGTGCCATCGTTATATGAAAGTATAAACCGAAGATTTGTCACTAGCAAGCCTAAAAGTGTGCTATACTTTCACTCATGAATAGTACACAAATTTTTCTCTCACTATTTTCATCGTCAGATTTTAACAGTATTTCCCTTCCGGAATCAATTTCCGCAACCAGTCTGCAGGCTCTTTCAGCCGGGCAAATAGAAGGAATGCTTCCTGCGGCTTTTTTAATTAAACTATGCGGAGAAGAACATCCCCTTTCCCGTCAGGCGGAGAATCTTTTTATCCTGGCCCACACCCTCCCTGAAACAGCTCCCGTAGCAGACTTTTTTTCAAAAGCACTTGCAGGAATCCACAACGAGTTTTCACATATCGCTGAGCATGACCCATCTTTTAAACAAGCAGTTACCTCAGCTCTTGAATATAGTGACCCAGAAAAACATGATCTGACAGATGCAGATACAGAGAGAGATGTATTCTGGTCTGTATTTTTTCCCGAGGCAGAAGGGATCCTTCAAAACAAGGGCCGCCGTATAAAGGAACTCAGAAGAAAACGTACGGTGGAAGTGCTAAGAGTAAACCGGAATCCTATTACAAATCCTGGAAATGAACTGATCTTTACTTCAAATATCATACTGACCCTTCCTAAGGCTGACTCAGATCCGATTGAATGGGACCTCCCCCATCCTCTTAGGCAGAAAATAAAGGCAGCTATGACAGAGGAACAGCGCTACTTCTACGATCATCCTATTCAGATAGGAACGCTTCCAGAAAATAATGAAATACTCTACGGCCTTAACGGGCTGAATCAAACAGTCAAATGGGAAAAACAACAGGGGAATATGGACAAAGATAATAAACTAACCTGTATTCTTTCCGTATCCGTTACCCACACCGGGCTGCAAGGAATAGCAAAGGAATACATCCACCATGAGATAAAAAAATACGGCAGCTTTGAACATCTTGACATCTATGTATTTACCGAAACTGATACAAAAGAAATTATTTCATCAGTACTTATTCCCGCTCTCTCACTTGCTCATCCAGAGGCAATAGACAAAATACACACAAACATCATAAAATTGGAAAAAGTATTCGGTGTGAACGGCGAATATGGCCGTCATTACTCCTTTCTAAAAGCAGCCAGCGCATTCTGGCAGGTTTTTATTGATACGGGGAAGCGGGGAACTTTTAAAATAGATCTTGATCAGATTTTTCCGGAATCTGAACTTAAAAGTCAAACAGGAAAGAGTGCCTTTGAACATTTTACAACTCCTCTATGGGGAGCAACCGGAAAAGATTTTTTCGGCAATAAAGTACACCTTGGCATGATAGCAGGTGCACTTGTAAATGAAAGAGATATCAGTAAAGGAATCTATACACCCGATGTCCGCTTCGAAGATTCCATGAAGGGAACTCCTGAGCAGCGGATATTCTACAGTAAACTCATGATGGGCTTTTCAACTGAAGCTGAGCTTATGACCCGATATGGTGAGAACGGTATAGACGGTGAGACGAAATGTATTCAGCGGATCCATGTTACCGGAGGAACAAACGGTATTCTTACAAACTATCTCCGAGCCTATAGACCCTTTACCCCCTCCTTTATCGGTAGAGCGGAGGATCAGTGTTATATCCTCTCTGTACTTGCGCGGCCGGGGACAAAGCTTGCGTACCTTCATGAAGACGGGCTGATAATGCGCCATGACAAAGAAACTTTTGCATCTGATGCCATTAAAGCTGCATCCTTCGGCAGTACAATTGGTGATTATATACGTACACTTTATTTTACAAAGTACGTAGAAATGCTTACAAACGGAAATCCGGGAAGAATTAAAAAAATTATTGATCCCTTTACCGGATGCTTTGTTTCCCGGCTGCCGGTAACTATTGTCTATCTCAGATTCGCACTCAAGGCACTTGAAATTTCCCAAAAAGAGGGACTTGAACACGGTACGGCATTCCTTCTTCAGGGAATAAAGAGGATCGACTCGGCATTTACATTCACCAAAGGGAAAAGAAGCCCTTTTGAAAGAGAATTATCCCTGGAAAAGGAAGGGTGGGATCTTTTTTACGATATTCTTGATGATTTTGAAAGTTTTTCTTCAAAAGAAAAAACAGCTGTGGAAGAATTAAAACAAACGGCAGAGGTTATTCTCACAAACTGCAGGGTTTGAGATACAGGTTTTGTTTTGAGATTAAAACTATGTAAATTCTCTATACACTATTCTAAAAACCTAACCACCACACAATAGATTTTCACAAAAAGTACAATTTCAATTTAACCAGGATACATGAACCTTGTTTTTCTCTCTATGATTGTATATTTTATATGTATAATGATGGCATAATTTGCATGCAGGAGATAAAAATGAAAACATTAACATTACGGGGTATTGATGATGATCTCGATCAGAAAATACGGGAAAAATCAAAACTGAACGGCGAGAGTATAAACAAAACAGCTTTGAAGCTGATAAAATCTGCGTTAGGATTGCAGGGAAGCAAACCTTTTCCTGTTTATCATGACCTGGATGCTTTAGCGGGAACATGGACAAAGGAAGAAGCGGAGGAATTCAAGGATGCAGTAAAGGAGTTGGATGAGATAGAAAAGGATATGTGGTAATGAGAAAAGTTATTATTGATACAAATGTTTATTCATCATTTAAACGAAATATTTCTGAGGTTGTAACTGCCTTTCAGCACCTGGATTTTATAGGCATTAATGTAGTAGTTCTTGGAGAGCTCTATGCCGGATTTACTGGTGGTAGACAGGAACGCCGAAACCGGATTGCATTGGAAACTTTTATGAACTCATCAAGAGTCCAATACGTAGACAATACCATTGATACCGCTGAATACTATGCCAAAATTTTTAATTCATTAAAAATGAAGGGGACACCAATCCCATCCAATGATATTTGGATAGCTGCATCGGCGCTTGAAAACGGTCTTGCACTTTTTACCCTTGATGCCCATTTTTCAAATATTGACGGATTACTTATTCACCGGTTTTAACAAAAAAAAGGCTGCATACATTTCTTCAGAAGAACTGGATAAAATATCTTTTTGCTGTAAAATTAAAGTATGAAAAAATCTTTGAGCTTGTTGTTTTTTATTTTCTTTTTTGTTTTGTTCGTTTCATGCCAGACTAATCCTCTGCCTGACCGAGACTTTAGGGCTGACATGAGAGCCTTTGTTATTAAAATTGCACATTACGCCAGAGATACTGCACATAATGGTGCAAAATCGAATTTTATCATTATTCCCCAGAACGGCCAGGAACTTATTACCCTGGACGGTACCCCTGAGGGAACTCTTGTGAAAAATTACGTTAGTACCATAAACGGAACGGGACGCGAAGACCTGTACTACGGATATACTGCAGATAATACCCCCACTCCTCCTCATGTCAGCAGCTCTTTTGAAGGTTTTCTTGACAGACTGAATACTGAGGGTATCATAGCCCTTGTTACTGATTACTGCAGCACCTATTCTTACATGGATGATTCATACAGCAAAAATGCGGCGAAAGGCTACCTTTCCTTTGCCGCACCCGAGCGGGGACTGAATGTTATTCCCAACTATCCTTCTTTTCCGTACAATGTGAATTCGGAAGATGTATCCGATCTTTCCCGGGCAAAGAACTTCCTCTATCTGATAAACGGCGAAAATTTCTCGACAAAACAGGCTTTTATTAATACGGTAAAAGCTACCAGTTATGATACTGTTATTATGGATGCATTTTTTAATGGAAAACCATTCTCATATTCAGATATAGCCCAACTAAAGACAAAACAGAATGGAGGAACAAGACTTGTTCTTGCTTACCTGAGTATCGGAGAAGCGGAAGATTACCGTTATTACTGGAAAACAGCATGGAAAAAAAATCCTCCCGGGTGGCTTGAAAAAGAAAACCCGGAATGGAAAGGCAACTATAAAGTCAGATACTGGGAACAGGAGTGGCAGGAGATCATTGTTTCAGGGAAGAATTCCTACATGCAGAAGATCATGAATGCCGGTTTCGACGGCGTCTACCTTGATCTTATTGATGCATTTGAATATTTTGAAAATGAGTAATAAAGAAGGTATCCCGTGACAAAAAGAAAAAATAAAAAAGAACCGGACGATGTCCGGAAGGATCTGTTAAAAGAACTGCGAGGACTGATAAAAGATATTCCGGAAGAAGGGCTCCTGTTTCTTATAGGACAGACCAATACGATCCTGTATAATATGAGGGTTGATGAACTCAATAAAACCAATGAAAGAATAAACAACAGCAAAAAATCCTCAGATTCAACAAAAAAAACACCCCGAAAAGCACAAGAAATCCCCCATACCATTTCAATTGAACGGAGTTCTTTCGGTAGAAACTTTATTCTTGTTATAAACGACAGCAGGAAAATAATGAGTGAAAGTGAAATTACTAAAATTGTAAGGATTGCTTATAAAGCTGCAGATCAAAAGGAAGGGGCTGTCAGGCTCTTTGCCTGGTTTAAAGCAAACCGTGATGATGTTATTCTTGACGCGGTTTTGAGTACTCGGCATCCGGATCTTCAGGAATTATATACATATCTAAAAAAGAATTTTTCGATGGTGTAAACAGGTACGGTTTCTGCCGTACCTGTTCTGTTTACAAGAGAATTCTAAACGTCAATATCAACAACTTTTCCAATTTTTTTCTTTTTTGAAGTAATCGCCAGTAAACCTATAGCAACAATAACAACAACAATAATCAACGTTGCCATTGCGGCGGAAGGCCCTTCAAGGCCGTCTTTTTCCAGATTAATTACGGCAATTGACGCAAGGTGAACATCCGGAGAAACAAGGAAGATAACGGCACTGATGGTTACCATACTCCGCATAAAATAGTAAATAAGGTTGCTCATAAAGGAAACCTTACTCAGGGGAAATATAACCCGGATAAACGACCGGATCGTATCAGCACCCAGACTGGTCGCCGCTTCCTCCATGGAGTTATCTATATTTTTCATATTTGAAATACTGGAGAGTGTTCCAAGGGTAAAATTTGCGACAATGACATTGACTATGACGATAGATGCCCTACCATAAAATATGTTATCCAGATTTAAAAACTTTGTATTAAAAATAAGAATATAGCCGAGTCCCATAACCAGGCCGGGTATCGCAGCGGGAACAACAGAGAGGAGATAAAGAGGCTGCGCGAAAAACGGCTTTTTCTTTTCTATTATGTAGGCATTGAGCATAGTAAAGAGGGAACCGAAAATAGCCACAAACACGGAAATCCAGAAACTCGTCCAGAGGACTCCCGCGCCTCCCGGAATCTTAAAATGATAATGCGTTGTAGTAAAAGACCAATTATACATCCATACCTTAATAAATGATTTAAAAACAATTACACCGATAATAGAGACCAATATAAAAGCCATTGTCCAGCTGAAAATAGTAAAACCGGTTTTCTTCAGCGGCCTTGATGGGGGAATTTCAGGTTTGGCAAGACTGCTGATCATGGAATTACTCTTTTTTGTAAAATAATAATTAAGCATAAACGCGATTAACGAGGGGACCAGAAGAATTACCGCGATTGTTGTGCCCAGATCAAACCGCTGCATTCCAATCACCTGTAGATAGATCTCAGTGGAAAGGACATGATATCCTCTCCCGATGATAATCGGGTTTCCAAAGTCG
>CAYSXD010000015.1:0-19257 GCA_964434925.1 uncultured Spirochaetaceae bacterium | reverse complement strand
TGGCAATCATATTAAAACAGGGAAAAAAAAGAGAGCACTGGCTCGTTTTACAAAAGCACTGGAACTCTCTCCTTCCAATCTGGAAGCACGGTACCAGAGGGCATTGCTTCTTTATGAAAATGGGACGCCTGATCAATCAGTACCTGATCTCGAATACATTTTCACGGTAAATCCCGATTTTTATCAAACCCGTCTCCTTCTCGCGGACGCGTATCTGGATAGCAACAGATACGAAGAAGCCCTTGAACTTTACCGGGAACTAAAAGAACATTATCCGGGAAATGAGCGGATTCTGCATCAGGTAGTATTTCTTCTTAAACAAACAGGCAACAAAGAGGAAGCTTTACAGACAGCAGAAGAACTCATTGCCCTTCAGGGAAATGATGAATCTCCTGAAAATGCAAACAATTTGGAGCGCTCATTGTCACTGTATGAGGAGATTATCAATGACTTTGAAAAAGACTACGACAGTCTTATTACGAGGAATATTACTCGTTACCTGACTGAAATAGATCATCTCAGTGTTAATAAAGAAAAACCTGACGAGGAGCTTCTCTTATTGGATCCGCTCCCTGATCTTGATAAGGAAATTGTGCCGATAATCGATTTTGGAGGTATTGAGCCAATCATTGCTGTAAATGAGGAAGACCGGGAGGTATTTAATCTGGCTGAAATGGAAGAAATTATCAATCTCCCTGACGAAAAGGAGGATATTGAAACTATCCGGCAGACACTTCTGCGTGGAGAGAATAGTGGAAATCAGGCTTCTTCTTCAAATTATTCCGAACAGGAAAAAAATCTCTCACCCCGGTCTATGCAGCAGCCTGCCGCTCCTTATCAACAACAATACCAGACACCGCCCCAGCCGGCAATGCCACCCGTTCAGATTATTCCGGTACCCCAGGTTATTATCACGCAGCCAGCTGCAGCGGCGGGAAGCTCATCACCTCAGGTAATTGTGCACTATGACAGACGGCATTCTGAAAAGGGCGCACCCTTAAAAATGCAAAAACCGGAACCAAGAGAGCGCAGGAAAAATGATGAGTTTCAGACTGATTCCGCTGATACTGCCGGACTTCTCAATTATCTGGAAAATTTAACAGATTATCTTCCTGCTGAAAAGAAAAGAAATTTTAAAGAAAGTGATATGATGTTAAAAATTGAAACTCTTAAAGCAAAAATGAGTGGAAAACCGGGATTGGAACAAATAATTGAGAAAAAATATCTAAAGAGTGATACAGTGGAAGTAATGGAATCAATCTCAAAAGACAAAGTGGAATCGACATTTAAATTTATTAATACCCTTACTGATTATCTTCCGGATAAATCAGTGAGTACAACAATTAAGAATAAGATTGATCATATTCTATCAATGATGAAGGATGCTCATGGAAAAGGAAAGACAACTTAAACTAATAGCAGCATATATACATAAAATGCCGAGTTTACCGACATCGGTAACAAAGGTAGTTGAAATATGTAATAATCCGAATACTTCCCCTGCAGACCTGAATAGAGTTATCAGTATTGATCCTGTACTCATGGGTAATGTAATGAAACTTATTAATTCAGCATATTACGGCCTTTCTCAACAGGTAACATCACTTGTCAGAGCAATTATTATGCTTGGACTGAATACGGTAAAAAATCTCTCGCTTTCCACCGCCATTCTGGGAAATTTAAGTAATAAAAAGAGTTTTCAGGCAATCAATATGGAAGGCTTCTGGAGACATTCTCTCTGTGTTGGTGTGACTTCAAAACTCATTGCAAAACATATTCACGTTGATACAAAATCTCTCGAAAATTACTTTATTGCGGGATTACTCCATGATATTGGAAAAATTCCCCTGAATCATCAGTTTGCACAGGAATATATCACAGCTATCAGCTATGCTGACAGAGATCAGCAGCCACTGTATAAAGGGGAGACGGAAGCAATAGGAATAAATCATACAGAAGCAGGGCAGCTGGTTGCGCATGCGTGGAAACTGGGTGATGAAATAAGCGATGCAATTATCTATCATCATTCAGCAGAAAGCTATGATGGTAAACATAAAAATATTGTATTTGCCGTTTCCGCGGCAAATTTCTTTTCCAACTATTTTGAAATTGGCTTTTCAGGAGACAGATACCCTGAAAAATTAGCAAAGCAGGTTTTGCAAAATCTAGTTATTGATATGGACTGGTTTGATGAAATTGAAGATACTGTAACTGAAGAGATTGAGAAAGCAAGAATATTCCTTAAACTTTCGAAATAGGGGATGCCATGAAGATTAAATTCTGGGGAGTAAGAGGTTCCATTCCCTGTCCTGGTCCGGATACTGTTGAATACGGGGGGAACACTGCCTGTATAGAAATGAGAACGGGAGATAATAATAGAATTATTATTATTGATGCCGGTTCCGGAATACGTGCATTCGGTGACAGCATAATGAAAAATGATCTCCCGAACGGTCCGTTAAAAATTGATATTTTTATTACCCATACACATTGGGATCATATAATGGGATTTCCCTTTTTTACCCCTATTTATATTCCGGGTACTGAAATAAATGTTTACGGCCCTGTTACCTATGAGGATGAAGGACTTGACAGAATAATTGGGGATCAGCTCCGCTACCGTTATTTTCCTGTCAAGCAGAGTGAATTGTCTGCATCAATAAATTATCATCCTTTAAAAGAAAGAACGATTAACCTTGGAGAAGGACTTTTTGTAACAACAAAATATCTTAACCACCCAATACTCTGTCTTGGATACCGTTTTGAGTACAAAGCCAAATCATTCTGTACCGCCTATGATACGGAACCATTTCTTAACCTTTTTCCCACTGATCCATCAGATCCGGGATATGATGAACTGGCGGCAGAAGAAGGAAGAGAAGTTGCTAAAGAAGAGAATGAAAAGCTTCTGCAGTTTTTTAAAGGAGCTGATCTGCTCGTATATGACAGTCAGTATACGAAAGAGGAATATGATTCATCAAAAAAAGGATGGGGGCATACAAATTTTGAATTTGCCATCAATTCCGCCCATAAAGCAGGAGTTAAAAAACTTCTTTTTTTCCACCATGATCCCCTTAGAGCAGATGGAGAGCTTACCAGACTGGTAAAACAATACAAAAAGCGAATCCAGGGGAAATCATCTCTCGAAATTGAAGCTGCCCGGGAAGGACTGGAAATAGAATTATAAAATGACGCCAAATGATAAAATTATTCTTTTTAAGGATACACCCCTATTTCTGGCATTACGGCCCGGGGAACAGGAATTTATTATACAAAAGTCAAAACAGTTCCATCTATCATTTCAAACGATAAAACAATTAATTGACATAGCTTCAGATATTGAAATGTGGGAAGAGGGAGAATTATCCGATATTTGGCAAAACCATGATAATTCCAAAACCACCGGGAAAAACCGTGTATCTTTAATTATGGGTTCTCTTATTCATCAATGGGAGAGATTGAAAACACAAAACAAAAATTATGCTTCTTTTCACCCTGAAGTCCCGGAACTTCCTGAAATTCATTTTGTCACGGAGAAAGGAGAATCCACACTTCTTGGGAAATGCCCCGTTGCAAGTGATAAAACTCGCTGCTGCAACCTTCAGACACTGGATGCGGTAAAAGGCTGCGGCTTCGCCTGCAGTTACTGCTCTATTCAGTCTTTCTATACAGAGGGAAACATTGTTTTTCAGAAAAATTTTACAGAAAAACTGCAGCATCTACTGATAGATTCTGATACCATCTATCATATTGGTACCGGTCAGTCTTCAGATTCTCTTATGTGGGGTAATAGGGAAGGATTACTTGACAGTCTTTTTGCCTTCGCCTGGAAGTACCCAAATGTTATTCTGGAATTAAAAACAAAATCTGATAATATATCCTATCTGCTTAATCATAAAATACCTCCGAATGTTCTGATTACCTGGTCTCTCAATACGGATACAATTATCAAAGCGGAAGAACATCTAACGGCTTCCTTACAAAACAGATTAAAAGCTGCGCGGGAGGTCGCGGACAGGGGGGCTCTCATCGGATTTCACTTTCATCCAATGGTTTTCTATAAGGAATGGAAGAAGGAGTATACCGACATATTTTTACAGGTGCAGAATATATTCAGTGCCGACGAGGTTGTTCTTATTTCCCTCGGGACACTAACCTTCATAAAACCGGTTATCAGACAGCTGCGAAGGCATAAAATAAAGAGTAAAATTCTTCAAATGCCTTTGGCGGATGCCAGTGGAAAATTATCGTATCCGCTGGCAATCAAGCGTCAAATGTTTAAGGCAGTGTATGATAGTTTTTCATCCGAATGGAAAGGAAAAGTATTTTTCTACCTGTGCATGGAAGATAAAACCCTCTGGCAGGATGTGTTTGGATATGAATATTCATCAAACGATGCATTTGAAGAAGCAATGAAAACCAGCTATCTGAAAAAAATAAAGAGATTAAGAGCAGCTATCACAGCTGAGAGCGGGAATGTACATGTCTGAGAAGCCGAGAGAACTCTTTAGTCCGGGAGAACTTTCAAAAACCAGGAAAAATATTGGAACTATTTCTTCCCGGGAAGCAAAAAAGATGACAGAAATTCTGGGAGGAGAAATCGGGATTGAACGGACTGATGCCCGTATTCATGAACGTTATAAACAAATCGCGGACCAGAACAGAAGGAAGCAGGATAATAAACTTCTCTACTCCACGCCGGTAGATTCATTTTCCAGTTCCCCGCGGGATACTCATGAGGAATCACCATTACGAACGAAACAGATAATTGTTGTTAAACAATCATATTTTCAGAAAATAAAGCTTTCTTTTCTTGCATACCAGAGTATCTATCGGATAAAATCCTTCTCCCATCTTATAAGCTCCTTTTTTGGTTTTTTTCCGGGATATAAAAATAAGGTTAATGCCGGGTTTATTAATACACTGCATTCGAGGATATACAAACCTATTGAAAAGCTTGTAGCATCAACACGATTTATGTACGCCGGTATTGAAAACAAGGACCTCTTTACCATTAAAGATCCCAATTCGGCGGTTATAATTAAAACTATAGTAGAATGGGATATCGAAAATCTTGAAAAAGAAATTGACCGGCTCAAAACTTTTCCCCGTAGTGTCACCGTCGAAGCATGTTCAAATCTCATTCGGAAGGTGTATGAACCTCTAATTCTTTTTTCTAAAGTGAACACGGATACTGAAGTGAAACACGCGATTGATTACATTTATAACAGAAGTGTTGTCAATCTTCCCAAAAGAAACGTTAAAGTTACAAAACTTCGAAAACAGTATGTACAGGCTCTTGGAGAACTTGCAATGGTTTTTGTAAACATTAAATATAACCTCTATCCGTTATTACTGCTTCTCATATCTCCAAAAGCCTATTCCTATCATGATATGCTGAGGTATCAGGGTAAAAGTATACTAACGTTCCTTGAATTAAAAAACTCCGATCTCATACAGTTAAAAGAAATACATCAGCAATCAGCCATGAAAGAGGAAAGTGAAAATGAAGCAACAGAAAACGAAGCTGAAGAAGAACAAAGTTCTCAACCTGTGGACATTGCTATTACACAGGGATTATTTTTTCTGGAGAGTATATTTCCCGGATCAGGATGGCTTAAATTAAAAAATGGACCTGATATGGTTCCCTATTTTCAGATGATTCTTGATCTTCCGGCTGATGTTACAATGATTGCTCCCGATGATATTCTTCAAAAAGTTTATATACTTACCAGTATTTTAAAAGAATTTTTCCCCGGTTTCCGGTCAATACGCTACGGATTTATGAGAGATGAGAAAAGAACGTCCAGTGACTTAAAAGGGCTAATGGATACGTTAACTGATAATTGGTATCATTTTCTTATAACACTCATAGAAAAAAATTATCTTACAACATTGACAGAATACTGCCGCCAACTGGAAAGAGACGGTTCGTTTTCCAATTCCGATTACGCGCACCGTATGAAAGCGGACCTTCTCTGGCTCAGAAAAAAATACATTTTCCCTCATTTTTATCTTGATACACCAAAAATAATGCAGCCGAGGATTAATCTCTCTATTCCGGAACTCTATGAAAATACAAAAGTACTGAAGAACGTTCTCGAAAGGATGGTTCTTGAACTCTGGAATAATGAAGGAATTCCCGTTGAAACTATTCTGAATCCAGAAGAACCTGTCGTTTTTGAAGTTGAAACTGAAGTTTCCAAAAGGCTGGCCGCTTATTTTAAGAAAAAGAATAAACGACTTATAAACAGAAATCTTATTCTTGCTACACTTCATATCGTCATTGTTTTGGATTATCTGCTGAATAATGATCAAAGTCCCGCGTATAAAGATAAAGCAGGTTTCCTGTACCGTAGTGAAGGAAACCTTGGTTCTGTTCCTGTATACTCGATACAACCTCTTTCTTTATCGGGAAAACAGGAAGCAGGGGAGATTGACAGTGTTGATCCCGGTGTCATTACCGGGGAACTGGATTTCCTTTCAGGTTTTCCCGGAAGCAAAGCTTTGCATAACTATCTCTTGCAGCACATAAAACGAGTGGAAGAAGGTAACGAACCGTTTTCACTCATCCGCCTTGAAACGCGTGATTATCATCTTTCGGAAACAAGCATACAAACAAAAAGAGAAATTATCAGAAAAATGACAGAGCTTATTTCTGATTCAATTCGCCAATTTGAAGATATCCCAGTAAGATTCTCCGATGATACGATATATATTATTCTTCCGGACACACACTGGCAGGGAGCTTTAAAGTATGTCAAACGATTTTTTATCCAAACCCGGGAAATACTTCCCTGCTTTGCGGGGATTGTTGAATACAAAATGCCAATGAGTGAGGAGGAAATACTAATTACCGTTGAAAAAGCACTTGTTCTTTCAAAATCATTTCCGGCACCAATGCAGACATATCTCAACAGCAGTACCGGAAAATTTGATCATTCGTTATAACATCTCTTTTATGCACTGACCAAGTATTTTTATTCCTTTTTTAATTGTTTCATTATCCGTGTTTGAATAATTTAGACGAAACGTATTAACATCTTTCCTGTTCACATAGAAGGCATCCCCCGGAACAAAGGCAACATGTTTTTCTATTGCACGGTTGAATAAGTCCGTGGAAGCCAGCCCTTCAGGCAGAGTCCCCCATATAAACATTCCCCCTTCCGGATCTGTATATTTTACATCAGGTGGAAAATACTTTTTAATTGCATTGATCATTGTTGATTTCTGATCTCCATAAACTATCCTGATCTTTTCGATATGTTCATCAAGACTGTAATCGGAAAGGTATTCCTCCACAATTCTCTGAGAAATATAGTTGGTATGTAGATCAGCTGCCTGTTTGGCAACTAACAATTTTTTAAAAACAGCTTTCGGTGCGTAAATCCATCCCAGTCGAAATGAGGGAGCAATTGTTTTGGATATCGTACCAAGAAGTATCGTTTGCTCCGGAAGAAACGTATAGAAAGATTTCTTATGAGTACCGGCAAAACGTAATTCTCCATAGGGGTTATCTTCAATAAGAAATACTGAAGATTTTTTAATCATCTCGGCGGCTGCCGCTCTGTTTTCATCGGAATAGGTTATTCCTGAAGGGTTTTGAAAATTAGGAACGACATAAATTAGTTTTGATCTGGTTGATCCAAGTGTCTGTTCCAGGTTTTTAAGATCAATTCCTTCATTACTTACCGGTACCGTATTAAATGTTGCTCTGTATGTTGCAAAAGCCTGAATTGCACCAAGATATCCGGGTTCTTCTATAATAATATCATCACCTTCATTAATAAATATCTTCCCTAAAATATCCAGCCCCTGTTGCGATCCGTTTGTAATAAGCAGTAATTCAGGATCAACTTTAATACCATAGAAACTCCGGTACCGTTCAGCAATTTTTTCCCGTAACGGTAGATATCCTTCAGAATTACTGTACTGCATAATTCCCGGTCCGCCTTTTTCAAAAACCCTCATCGTGGCATCTTTCAGATGCTCCATAGGAAACAGCGAACCGTTGGGAAGCCCGCCGGCAAAAGAGATCACAGAAGGGTCTCCCGATACTTTTAGAATTTCACGTATGAAAGATTTAGGAACACCATTAATTCGGTTTGAAAACATTTTAACCATCCATAAAATTAGTTTTTTGGTATTATAGCATACATTCCAGAGGTTTCATACAATTTATAAAACTAATTCACTGACAGGTCTTTTCGGCACATGATGTTTCCCGTCGTCACTCCTCCAGTATTTCACATCCCCTTTTTTCATTTCCTCAATGATGACCTCTTCTTTTGGTTTTCCAAGAGCTACTACATACAAAATCTCATACCGGTCGGAAAGAGAGAGGCTGTTTCGCAGAATATCCCTATTTACTGAAGCAAAAATGCATCCCCCTAATCCCATTTCAACAGCACCCAGAAGCATTGTCTGCATGGCAATGCCCGGGTCAACATTGTACTTTTTACTTATATCCCTGTCTCCGAGAACAATAATATAGGAGGCAGGTTTTTCTCCTTCCTCCGGTCCAGTCCAGCCGGAGAGATATCCGGCCCAGACAAGCGTCTTAAAAATAGCTTCATTTTGGTCCTCACTGTTTGAAAGGATATACTTTAAAGGCTGCAAATTCGCTGCAGAGGGTGTTATACGGGCCAGGGAAACAAGTCCACTGAGGGTTTCCCGGGATACTGGAATATTTTGATAAAACCGCCTGTATGATCTGTTTTTAAGAACTAACTCTTTTAACATATTTTCTCCTGTTATTAATGTATTCTTTAGGATACATTTTATACTATGGATCAATTACCTGTAAAGTTCACAATCATACATATGGACACATTGGGACAGGGAGTCTCCAGGGAAGGAGGGATTACTTTCATAGAAAAGGTTCTTCCCGGAGAACAGGGTACAGCTGTCATATACCGGCAGGCAAAGGGAGTTCGCTTTGCAAAGGTTCTGGAACTTACCCTAAAATCTTCCTTACGAATAAAGCCGGAGTGCCTGTTGTATGATCAATGCGGAGGCTGCCAGTATCTGCATACATCGTATAAAAATGAAATTAATTATAAACATGAAGCTCTGCTGTATGAGTTAAGAGACCTCATTGATAACCATACAAGTATAAAAATTTATCCCGCAAAAAAGAGGGTTGAATACCGAAACAGGATACAGATTCACTATAGGAGAAAAACCGGACAGTTCGGTTATGTGAGCAAATATTTTTCCGCACTGATTCCTGTTGACGGATGTTTACTTCCGTCTGAAGTAATACAGCGGGAGCTTAAAAATCTCTATAAAAATGACCGATGGAAAAGTCTTATTCCTGAAAATTCACCCGAATCGGGAATATGTGAAATTTATCTTCCCCCAGGGGCTGTCAAACCGAAAATTTCCTGGAACAGACCGTACGCGGATGGAGGATTTTCACAGATAAATGAAACAATGAACTATGCGCTCCGAAACCTGGTAAAAGAAGCATATACCAACTACTCCAAATTCGAAAAGATTCAAAGCATTTTCGACATTTTTGGAGGAGATGGAAATCTTACACAGAATCTTCTCAATACCCGGATAACTGTTATTGATGCATATGTAACAGAAAGGGTTACTCAAACAAGGAATTCCTCAAGAATTCATATAAAACATAATCTCTATAAAAAGGATGCCCTCCCGGAACTTCAAATAAAATTAAAAGACATGGACGTTCATTCCCCAGGTTTTCTGATTTTTGATCCTCCCAGAAAAGGGGTAACGAATATTAAGCAATGGATTACCACTTTCCCTGCTCCCTTTGTCTTCTACATCAGCTGTAACGCTGCCACCTTTAAACGTGATGCGGCAGTTTTGAAAAAACTCTATACTATCGAAGAATTGAATCTTATTGATCTTTTTCCGGGAACCCGCCACTTTGAGACCTTTGCAGTCTTTAAAAAAAAAGGTAACTTTAGCTTTTAGGGAGGATTGTATGTCAGAATATACATTTAACCAATTGGCAAATCATACCTATTATATAGCGTCACCCTCAAATATTGGCATTTACGAAGAAAATGGTAAAGTGCTGTTTATAGACAGTGGAAGTGATAAAGAAGCAGGTCGTCAGGCGCTAAAGTTCATTAAGCAGCATAAGTGGGAAGTATCCCTCATTATCAACACTCATTCAAACGCGGATCACATTGGCGGGAATGTGTTTATTCAGAAGAGAACCAACTGTAGAATTGCGGCAACAGACCTGGAAACTCCTTTCATTAATCATCCTTTTCTTGAACCTTCCTTTGTTTCAGGCTCCTATCCTCATATCAGACTTCAGAACAAGTTTCTTCTTGCAAAACCATCCGTTGTGACAGACATTATTCCTTCTGACGGTGAAATACCGGATACTCCTCTTCAAAGTATCAGCCTGCCTGGACATTTCTTTAAAATGATTGGCATCCGAACCCCCGACAGCGTCCTTTTTACCGCAGATAGTATTATTCCTGAGAGAATAGTAAGAAAATACCACGTTTTTTATCTTTTTGATATAAGGAGTCATCTGGAAACACTTTCCATGCTTGATGAGCAGGAGGATACACTTTTTGTACCTTCACATGGAGAACCATTGCATGATATACATCAGACAATAATGTTAAACAGAAATAAGATATTTGAAATTTGTGATCTTATTCTTACCTTCTGTGCGGAACCAATGATTGTTGAAAATATCCTGGCAAAACTCTGTATATACTACAAACTTGAAATAAATGCCAATCAGTATGCACTCCTCCTCAGCACATTGAGATCATACCTTGCTTATCTGCTGGAAGAAAAGAAAATTGATATTTTATATGGCGATGGAAAAATGGAATGGGTAAAAAAATAAACCCTGTTACCTTATGGACATTGGCATGGCAGTGGAATATTTTGTCTTCAAGCTGCTTTTGATTCAATTATTAGTTTTAACCACTATAGAGTATAGTAACAATATCTCCATTTTACTTTGCAGTTATCTACAACTTATCCACAAGAATTATGAAAACATGAGGGGTACGGTAGATGAAACAACTTTCAGCTCTGGAGTTACAATATAATATACATATTTGTAATTACTTACTATTAAAAGAATTATGTGCAAAAATATATTTCATAAAAGAGGTTGGAATTTCCAGGATAGTCGCTAAACTGCCTTTCAGGGCACTTTAACCTTATTATCCATAAATATCAACAACTTATCCACAACCATTGCTATCAATCATATATCCTAATCCTTTTATGGTTTTTATCTCATTTTCCGAATTTAATTGGAAGATTTTTTTACGAATAGCAGCAATCTGAACATCTATATTTCTACTCTGCTTTCTCACCTCTCCCCAGAGAAGATATTGAAAAGATTCCCGCGGGACCGGTGTATTCATATGTGTCAGTAACAATTCAAGAATAAGAAATTGCTGATAATTTATGGGAACTTTAGAATACGCACCTTCAATAGCAAATCGGGTAATAATGACATCACCCCAGATGTACTTTCGCGGTGCATGCCGAATATTTTTCTGAAGGCAAAAATACAATTCATCCCTCGTAACAGGGATTTTAATATAATCACTGCAGCCTGAAAGATATGCACTTTGTATGAAGGATGGCTCACCATATGCAAGAACAGGTATACCAAGAAGTTCGAGTAATTTACAATCAAGCTCAGGCACTTTTTCCGCGTCTATACAAACAATATCTGTACTGTCTGTTACTGTAGGAAAGCCTTTATGATAAAATGTAAAACTGGCTATCTGTCCGGCAATTACTTCAGAAAGGTGAATAAAAAGCGGATCGGAAATAAAAAGAGCAATGGATATTTTATCCGTTCGACTCTCCTTCCTCCTTCATTCGTTGTTTTAGATCCTCAAGGAGGAACTCGGGGCTTGTTGTATCGGATTCAAGTTCAGCAAACTTTTTTTCCAGATCATCCTTTCCCTCTTCTGTTTCAGAAAGTTCAATAGCCGCTTCATTCTCAGCTTCCAAACGATCTACTTTTTCTGACATCCTGTCAAAAACTTCAAATGAGGAAGTGTTATCAATGCTTGTCATGGTTTCATGGATTTTTTTCTGGGCTCTGGCTCTCTTTGCCCTGGCAATAAGAAGATTTTTCTTGCGTTGTGCTTCCTCTATTCTCCGTTGAAGCTGCTTAAGGACTGTTTTAAGTTTTTCAACTGATTCATGCTGAGCTTCCCACTGTTCATGATACTGCTGAAAGATAGTATCAAATTCATGCTTTCGGACCAGAGCTTCCTTTGCAAGAGCATCTTTCCCCGCTTTCACTGCCAGCCGGGCTTTATCCTCCCATTCCCGCGAGAGGGATTGATTATTCCTCATCTGACGCTCAAGCCTTTTCTCATCCGCAATAGAAGACGCGACACTTTTTTTTGCTTCAATAAGCTGCTGATTCATATCAATTATTATCTGCGAGAGCATTTTTTCAGGATTCTCTGCTTTATCCATGGCACCATTCAGCGAAGCGTTAAAAATACGTTTTATTCTTTTAAAAAGACCCAACTGAAGCTCCTCTGAGTTATATAGGATGTATCCAATCTCAATACCGTTATTTAACCGAGGAAAACCTGACCTGAATTATCAATGGCAAGAATGGTTTTACATTCTGAACATCGAAAACGTCCGGACTTTGTTGCTTTCAACCGCTTGGAACAGATAGGACATTGAAATATTTTAGGAAATACCTGTGAAGATTTATCGGTAGAATTGGAACCAAAAAAATCAACAGCTTCACTAAGATTATCTTTGATGGTAAAAAAATGTGAAAATCCCAGCAGCTGAAAAACTTCGTATACTTTGGGCTGGATTTCCAGAAGAACAGTATCTCCGCCTCTCGGTTTGACAGCTTTCAGGAAAGCAGTAAAAGAACCAATTCCAGTACTGGAAACATAATTCAAACCTGCACAGTTAAAAATCAGTTTGATGAAACCATTCTCAATGGCTTTGGTAACGCGCTTTTGAAAAAAGTTTGAATTATACGTATCAATATAACCAGTTAAATATAGCACAAGGCAATTATCGACCTCATCAACTTTCTGAAGTCTAATACGTAAGCTATCATCCTTTTCCTCATCAAATCCCGGTACAATCTCGTTATTTGCCATACTACCTCTTACTGTCTAATCTGAGGGATATACTCCCTTTAATATTTTATCAATGTGTTCAGCTTTTAGCAAGCTTTATACTAAAATTTCGGCATTTTATCAATGTAAATAACCATTTGAACAAAAAAACAGTAAAAAAGTGAGGAATTCTCTTCTCTCCTCTCCATATGGATGAATATATCACAAAGGAAATCCAAGAATAACCTTATCGGATTTGATTTCTCTCCCGCATGAAAGTGCTACCGCGCGGTTGACTACATTTCGAAGTTCTCTTATATTGCCAGGCCATGAATAATCCATCAGCTTGGAAAGAGCCGAATTGGATATTGTCGAAGGGTAGTGTTCGTGTTCAAGAAAATAGTGTACAAGAGAAGGGATATCTCCAATTCTTTTCCGAAGCGGTGGAATTGTTATTGGAAGAGTATTTATACGGTAATAAAGATCATTCCTTAATCGTTTCTTTTTAAGGGCTTTCCCAATATCAATATTTGTCGCGCTTATAATTCGGACATCAATAGGAATTGATTGACTACCGCCAATTCTTACAATTTCTTTATCTTCCAGAATTCTTAATAGTTTTACCTGCGCGGTAGGAGAAATCTCCCCAATTTCATCCAAAAAGAGGGTGCCTCTGTTTGATTGTTCAAAGTATCCGGCATAGGATTGAGCTCCGGTAAAAGCACCTTTCTCTGTCCCGTAGAGATGTGAATCCAACAGCGAAAAAGGAATGGCTCCCGTATGCATTACCTTATAGGGTCCGCTCTTTCGCCGGGAAAGACGATGGATGATTCCTGCTATAATATCTTTCCCTGTTCCGGTTTCTCCGGACAGGAGTACTGCTTCCTGAGATTGCGAAAACAAAACCATGGTTTGTTTTATCCTGTATAATTCTTCAGATTCTCCTATTAGAATTTTTAATTCAGGGCAGGCATCCTCAGTGTTTCTTAGAGTTGGGATTACCCTATGCTGTACAGTTCTCTCTATTGTTTTTTTCAAATTTTTTAAATTGTAAGGTTTTGTAAAATAATCCACAGCACCATGCTGAATAAGCTTTACTATATCATGGGAATTATCACAATTCCCAAGGATAATGACCGGAGGAGGTTGTGGAAGAGAATTAATAAGGTCAAGGAGTTTTACTCCTTCCATATCAGGAAGGTTCTTATTCAAAATTATCAGATCAGGATGAATACCTTTGGCTGTATTGAAACCTGTATAACCGCTGAAAGATGAAACAATTGAATAATCGGGTAATGAGAATTTGAGGATATCCTGCCACTTTTTATCATCATCTATATAAATAATTCGTACCACTTAAAAGATATGGTAGTGGAAAAAATTTGGGAATGCAAGAAAAAATAGAGGAAAGGTGTTAAATCCTGTTCATTAAGATTTTGAATATAGCAACATGAGACTAAATGGAGTTTTTTGATGCTCTCATGTGAGCATTACCTCAATGTCCCGATCAGAAAAGAGAAAAATACCAGTAAAATTCCTGTCTGTAATAAGTATATCAATAGCTGAACAATTGGCAAAAATTGAAAAGGCTTCTTTGCCATATTTACTGCTGTCCGCAAGAATAATGTTCCTTTTGGATGCGGTGATAACGGTACTTTTCAGCTGACTCTCAAAAATATTGTAGGAAGAAAAACTTCCTTCCTCAGAAATTCCACTGGAACCGAGAAAAGCAATATCTATACTAAACTGACGAATCGTTTCCTCTGCCTGCGGGCCGATAAATGAACCCGCTTCTTTTCGATACCTTCCGCCTACCGAAATAAGGGCACAGTCGCTCGAGTCTGACAGGATATTTATTACATCCAGACTGTTTGTAATAACACGAATACTCTTTCCTATAATCTCCTTAGCAAGACAGGCGGCAGTACTACCCGAATCGATATATATGGTGTCATCTTCAAGAATGAGTTTTGCCGCTTTATGGGCAATTCTTTTCTTTTCCTCTCTGTATATTTCTTTTCTCTTTAAAAAATACTGATCCCGATAGCTGTTTTCCGCAAGAACAGCACCTCCATGAGTCCGCATTAGAATACCCTTTTCTTCAAGAAAGGTAAGGTCCTTCCGAATCGTTACCCGCGTAACACCAAGCCGCCTTGTTAATTCCTCTACAGAAACTTTCCTCATTTTTCTAATTAGGGTAATAATTCTGTCATGACGACCGTTAACTGGCATCAGAATTCCTTCTTAAACATTGTATGTACTGGAGGAAACATCTCCACCTTCTCCCGTCCAGTTAGTGTGAAAAAATTCTCCCCGTGCTTTATCTTTCCGTTCATACGTATGGGCGCCAAAATAATCCCGCTGAGCCTGAATCAGATTTGCCGGTAAGCTTTCCGTTCTGTATCCATCAAAAAAAGCAAGAGCTGTACCCATTGCGGGAACGGGAATTCCGAGTTCAACAGCCTTTGCCACCACTCTGCGCCAGGCTCCCTGAGCATCAATAATAATTTCTTTAAAATAATTATCCATCAATAGATTGGGAAGGTCTTTATTTTTTTTATAGGCAGCGGAAATTTTACCAAGAAAGGAACTTCTTATAATACAGCCGCCCCTCCACATCAGTGCGATATCACTATAGTCTAAATTCCAGCCATATTCCCGTGCAGCTTCTCTCATAAGCATAAAACCCTGAGCATAGGATACAAGTTTTGAAGCGAGAAGTGCTTTTTCAAGATCCATAAGGAACAGATCCTTATTACCGGAAAAATCTGCGGTTGGGGCGGACAGGAATTTTGAAGCCGCAATTCTTTCATCCTTCAATGCTGAAAGGCAGCGTGAAAAGACCGCTTCACCAATGAGTGTTACCGGCATACCCATTTCCAGAGCACTTATTCCGGTCCATTTCCCTGTCCCCTTCTGTCCTGCTTTATCAAGAATCTTCTCTACAAGCGGACCTCCATCTTTATCCTTAAAAGCCATTATATCCCTTGTTATCTCTATCAGATATGAATTAAGAGGTCCGTTATTCCATTGTGAGAAAACGGTATGTATCTCTTCGGGCGGCATTACCAGGCCACTCTTCATAAGATGATATGCTTCGCTTATCAGCTGCATATCTCCATATTCAATACCATTATGAACCATCTTAACGTAGTGGCCGGCTCCATTTTCACCAACCCACTGGCAGCATATTTCCCCTTTGTCTGTTTTTGCCGCGATACCCTGCAGAATATCTTTTACCAGCGGCCACGCTTTTGGATTTCCTCCCGGCATTAAAGAAGGACCTTTCCGGGCACCCTTTTCACCCCCTGACACACCGGTTCCAATAAAAAGTATTCCCTTCCTCCCCAGTTCTTTTGCCCGCCGTTCAGTATCCGGATAATGAGAATTACCGCCGTCAATTATAATATCCCCTTCATCCAGAAAAGGGAGAAGCATTTCAATAAAGGAATCAACGACAACACCTGCCTTAACCATAAGCATCACTTTCCGGGGCCTTTGCAACAGGGAAATGAATTCCTCCATATCTTCAGCACCAAAAATTGTTTTTCTCCCTGAAGCCGGACCGGAAAGGAATGCAGCAACCTTGCTAACCGTCCTGTTAAAGACAGCGACGGAAAATCCATGATCATTCATATTTAAAACAAGATTCTGACCCATTACGGCCAGCCCAATCATTCCTATGTCAGCTTTATTTGTCTCCATGTACTACTCCTCTTACTAAATTTCTTTTGTCAGACTTTCTCCTGCAGCCCAGAGTCCAAGAGCGGGGTTTGCTATATAATATATATTCTCACCGCCTTTTACGGTATTCCATCCTTCCCTTAACTTTTCAGGATTATATTTTTCTATCATTGAATCCAGAGGTTCATATCTGAATCCCACACCGGTTATCTCTTCCCTTGTAAGATTACCAGGACAATAGGTAATAGTGAACCTCCCTTCACTCGAACCATGGATAAGATGCGCCGCCGCGCTTAAGTTTGCCGACAAATCTGCATTCTTACCAACCAGCTCTAAGATTTTTGCTGTCCCTCTATAACCGTATTTTCTAATAAGATGATCTATCTCCCTGTCCTCTCCGAATTCCTTCAGCCCCGGAGCAAGGATAACAAGATCCCCTCCGTCAGCCAGAGCCATCCGTGTGCGGTATATCGCTTTATTTCCCAGCCATGTGCTGCGGAATTCTTCAGGATTCAGATAGACAACAACCTTTTTCAAGGGCTCTCTGAGCCGGGTAATATTAACCTTTGCCGACAGTTCGGAAGCCTTAAGGAAACACGTTTCATCATCTCCTATAAAAAGTCCCCGTGTTTTTAATACTCCTTTCTCGTCGGGCCCGATCACTGTTAATATATAAACGATAGGAAGATCAGCGGCAAAATGATCGGAAGCATAGTTAAGGATCCGTCTGACAGGGGTATCAGCCCTGCCCATCATCCTTTCCATCCCGTAGACAGCTCCCAGAAAATGGCTCTTATTAATTCCTTCCGCGCCTCCGGTCCCCACAAAGATGTTTTTATTATAGTTCGCCATTCCAACCACTTCATGGGGGACAACCTGTCCAATTGAAAGTATTAGATCATGCCTGCCTTCCACAAGAAGACGGTTAACCTGGGCCGTCCAGGGGAAATCCACACGACCCTCTGAAACATCCCTTACATACCAGGAGGGGACCTCACCACACGAGACAACATCGTTCCGCCAGTCATGCACGCGAAATAAATCTGATGGCGTTTTACCGTACATCTTTTGAATTTCTTTCTCTGTCATAGGGTTGTGTGTCCCAAGAGCAGGCAGAATATCAGTGAGAGCATTCCCCATATATTCCCATGCCAGTTCTGTCAGAACTCCCGCCCGGGAATGGAAACGGGTTATATCGGGAGGTATTATTAGGATCTTCTTTTTCTTTCCCATCTTTTTAAAGGCGGTAATAATACCTTCCTTTAAATCCGACCGGGAAAGAGAAAGATGTTCGCCGCCCTTTTCATAATAGATCATCTACTCCTCCCACGGTGGTACTGCCGGAAGGCTGCTGTCGAAAGAATCCAACAATTTTTTTTGATACATACCTCTGTAGGTACCGTTAAAAAAATGATCAAGTCCTGAAGTAAAAAGTTCTTTCCATGAGTTCTCCTCCCTTCCCGGGATAACAGGAAAAAAGAGAGCATTATTTTTCTCTGCCGCCCGGTAATCTCCCGGGGCATCACCTATCATGAGGATTTTATCCGGATCATACTTTCCTTTCGCGGTGAACTTTATATGCTGAGATTTCGTGCCCATTTCCTGCCCTGCAATAGCACGGACAAAACTATCAATATTATGTTCTCTCCATTCACGCTCCAGAGCATTTACCGGTGTCTGGGATACAACAATCATATCTGCCTGAACAGCCATCCGCTGCAGAGCCTGCCGTACCAGAGCGAATGGTTTAACTCCGCGGACCATCTTTTTAATGCGTGCCGTGACATCTTCAGACCATTTCATAGCCCAAAAAAGATCCGGATCAGATGATTCTTTCACTGCCTCTGCCAATGCGGTATAGCCCAGCTTATTTTCTCCGGCTGTCCAGGAACGTACGCCCTCAAGAGTAGGGACTTCCACTCCTCTGGCAGTTACTTCCGGTCGTTTTCTCAAAAGGTCGACAGCCTCCACAAGAGCTAGAAACCGGTTTACACCGCGTGTTTTTGAATAAAGATTCACAAAATCCCAGACCTCCCTGGCATAACGTGAAACTCCCTGCAGGTTGAATACATTTATATATGCCGGGCAAAAACACTCTTTATGCTTCAGTTCCATCGTATCAAAGACGCAGCCGTCTGAATCTATGCCGATAAAGAAATCTTTTTCCGGTGTAAGGTTTTTTAGTTTTTCCTGAAAATCAGCCATTCTCCCTCCCTCTCGGTTTCTACTGTACGGGTACTTCAAAAATACCGTTGGAAGTACTCCCGACAAGGGTCTATCATCATCTTTTAAAAGTCAAGTCTGAAAAAGGTGGAGGAGCCCACACAAGGGTACGAATCTGAGGATGATTTTTTAGGGTTGTTTGATGATGTGGATAAGAGGATTCTGGAACAGTGTAATGAGCTGGGAATTCCTGCTCCTGTTTTTACCGGAATTAACTGACAATTCCCGGAGTAAAATCAAAATCCAGTCCTAATGCATTACAAACTTTAAGAAATGT
>CAYSXD010000014.1:0-19744 GCA_964434925.1 uncultured Spirochaetaceae bacterium | reverse complement strand
TAAGGCATGTAGAATTGCTCCTGAAATAGAAAGAAAAGAGATTAGAGAGTTAATTTATGGGAATTATCGGATAATCTATAAAGTTGAAAAAGTCAGAGTATCTATTCTCACTGTACGACATGGAAAACAGATATTACCAATTGACGAAATCAAGCCATAAAGCTCCTGTATTAGAATATCCATTCAGTATCCACTGAAAACCTGATTCAGGGATGTTATAGTTAAAGATCAAACAGCTTTTCAGCTGTAATAATATTATCAAAATAGTTTTCAAGTGCTTGTGGTATATGTTGCACATTACCAACAATAAGTACTTTCTCAATAGCATAATTTTCATATTCAGCTGACAAAACATCAATCTTTCGTTTAAAATTGCTCATAATCCCAGATGGTAATAGCTTTTTAGAATATTTAATTTCACAGACAGTAAGGACTTTGTCTCCACGTACATACATTAAATCAATCTGGATACCGGTATTACGTCCCTGACTTCTCCGGAACCATGAACCTGAGCGATATTTTACAGCAGAGAATTTTAAAAAATCAGCAATGAGTTTTGAATGCTTTTGACACAACCTTTCAAAGGCATATCCCTGCCATTGTTCATAATTTTTATGGCTTGCTATTTTTTGAAAATTGATATTTCCTGACAGAATTTCTTCAGAAAATGGCAGGATAAAACTAAAATAAAAATGCAGATACTCATCATTAATGGCATACTGAATTAGGCGACTATTACTTTTCTTATCAATTGGCACACTACTTTTAACAAACCCCGCCTGCTCCAGTTCTTTCATCCGTTCACTGAAAGATCCTCCGGCAGCAATACCACACTTTTTAGCAAGTTCAGAGTAACTGTATTTTTTAACTGACAGAATTTGCAGTATCTTTTCATAAATATTATGTGTAGAAAAATGACTTATAAAAAGTCTGTCAAATTCCTTAAATAAATAACCATACGGACTAAAAGCAAGTTTATCTAAATTTTGCTGAAGGCTTAAAGTTGAGTTGAACTCCTGATAATACTGGGGCACACCGCCCAGAACCATGTAGTTTTCCAATGCATGCTTAACGAATGGACCCTTTTTGTAGAACTTTTTGCACTCCTTCAAGGACAAAGGAGGTAGGTTGATTTCCAGTCCAATCCTGCCATAGAGAGCTTTCGATTGAATAACTTTTCCCACAATAAAAGAAGAAACTGAACCACAGATAATGAAATCACACCATTCGTGTTTTGAAAAAAAATTGTCCCAGTAATATTTAAAAATGGAAACCAGTCCAGGCTTCATTTCAGCCATCCACTGGAATTCATCAAAAAAGATAATCAATCTGGTTTTATCTTTTTTACGATACTGATTAATTTGTTCTTCCAGAATATCAAAAACATCACCCCAGTCTTTTGGAATTATATTCTGGTTTAGATCTTTTGAATAATGACTAAGCTGTTTTAAAAAATATTTTAACTGTATTTGCCTGCTTCCATTCTCTATACCTTCAAATTTCCATAGCTTGTCATTTTTAAAAGTATATTCGACCAGTGAGGTCTTTCCAATTCTACGACGGCCATAAATGGCTGTCAATTGTGCCTTGTCCAGCCGGTTTTTATCTTTAAGAAGCGATATCTCATTTTCCCGACCATAGAAATTCATATTTCCTCATTATTTGTGGTCTTGTTAATTAACATATTATAGGCTGATATCATCTATGTCAAGCGTATAGATATAAATAGATAGACCCTTACGCTTGTTTTTTATGTTTTTAAGCTTATATGACTCCCCTGCAAAAAGGTTAGGATTCCCAAATTTTGTAAAGTATGATAAAATTCCTTTCAGGAGAGGGGAATGTTTCAGACAAATACAAAGCACCAGCAGCGAAAAATGTTTACAGTGGTAGACCAGCTGCCCTAAACCGCCAGAAAATTATTGGAAAAATCCTGGGCTAAGACCTTTTATGACGAATATTTTTGCAAGATTGATGAAAAAGTATTCTCTGTTCTTTACAGTGATAAAAACTCAAGACCCAATACTCCTGTAAATATTTTGGTTGGTTTTGAAACTTTAAAATCAGGATTTGGATGGAGCGATGAAGAGTTATACAACCATTTCCTCTTTGACTTGCAGGTAAGATATGCACTTGGTTTACAGGATTTTGATGAAGAGTATTTTGACCTTAGAACAATCTATTATTTTAGGGCTACACTGTGTGAATATGAAAGAATTAAAAGTGAAAACTTAATTCAAAAAGCTACTGAAAAAATAACAGATGAACAAATTAAAAAGTTTAAAATTAAAACAGGCTTGCAAAGAATGGACTCTACACAAATACAGAGTAATATTCAGAATATGAGCAGGATTCAATTACTTGTAGAAATTATTCAACGCCTTCATAGGATTTTACTACCTGAAGATATAGAGAATAATAATGAACGTTTTTCAATATATGTAAAGGAAGACTCCCTTCACTATTGCTATCGATTGAAAAGGGACGAGACAAAGACCAGGCTTGAAGAGATAGGAGAGGATTTAAATTTCTTTGTAAATGAATACAAATCAAAATACCACATACATTCTGCTTACAAAAACCTTGAGAGAGTATTTAAAGAGCATTACAGATTTGAAGAGAAAAAAATTATAATAAAAAATGTAAAGAACTAAACGGGGCAACTCTCCAGTCCCCTGATGATACCAGTGCAACTTACCGAAAAAAGAATATTGATGAGATTGTTACAGATGCAGGCTACATTGGATCGACCGGAGATGAGGCCACAAAAAAACATAAGATTAAACATTCAGTTACAGCCTTTAAGGGACGTAAGCGAGACGAAAATAAATTTTGACTTGATAATTTTAAAATAGGAAAAAATGAAGGAGGAATACCTGTCTCCGGATGATACGGATAATGGGATATTACCGGTATTGTGTTAGAGGAATCAAGTAAATTATGATAAAAAGAAGAGGCTGTGTTAATAAAAAGGTATTACAATACAGGTTGTGAAATTTAGTTTACGGTAAAATTAGATCTGAACTGAATTTAGATTTTGATTTTTCACAAATATTTGAAATCCAATCAATTTGCTGGGGGAATTAGTATAGTTCTTGCAGGGGAGTCTTGAATAACTTCATAATTCTTCTATTTTCTATGCTGCAGTATAACTTTTTATCTAACAAAGTTATTTAGAAACTATTTTAGAAAAGAACAGTTCCTCCGCTTCCGTATTTTTTCCATTATGCACCCTTATCCACCCCCGTAAAGGCTTTTTAACTCACCGTCTCTCTGAGTTGAAATTCTATTGTCTGCATAGGTGCTGGCATTGGTATCCGGTTTTATGGTAAGGTGAATGCTCAATTTAAATCTACCGTTTAAGAAGGAATTGCAATGAGTCAGTTACAAGTTGGGGATGCACTCCATGGATTTATTCTGAAATCAATTTCAGATTTGAAGGAATATAAGGGGAAGGGCTATATGTTCGGGCATGAAAAGACAGGGCTTGAGCTTTTCCATCTGTATAATGATGACGAGGATAATCTGTTCTCTTTTGCTTTTAAAACACCCGTTTCCAATGATACCGGAGTCGCCCATATCCTGGAGCATTCGGTTCTTTCCGGTTCAAAGAATTATCCGGTGAAGGACCCTTTTATGTCTTTAATAAAGGGGAGTATGAACACATTCATCAACGCAATGACGTATCCTGATAAAACGGTTTATCCGGCCAGTTCCCCGGTGGAAAAGGATTATTTTAACATCATGGGAGTGTATGCTGACGCGGTATTTTTCCCTCTGCTTAAAAAGGAAGTTTTTCAGCAGGAAGGACATAGAATTGAATTTGATGAGGACGGTAATCTGCGGATCGTGGGGGTTGTCTATAATGAAATGAAGGGAGCGTATTCAAACCATGACTCAATTGCGGCTGAATGGTCTGTCCGATCACTTTTTCCCGATACTCAGTATACCAACAATTCAGGAGGGGAACCGCTCAATATCCCGGATCTCACGTATGAAGAGTTCCTGGATTTTCATAAAACCTACTACCACCCGTCAAACTGCAGGGTATTTCTCTATGGGAATATACCGGTGGAAAAACAGCTGCGGTTTTTACAGGAGAAATATCTCAGCGGATTTTCGCGACGGGACATTAATCCGGTAATTAAAAAGCAAAAGCGCTGGACCAAAAAGAGAGATTTCGATGTTACCAGTGCTTTGACGGAAGGGGAATCAGCGGAACATAAATCCACTGTTTTAATCAACTATCTTACCACGGATGTCTCCGACCCTTATCAAATGCTTATTCTTGAAGCGATAAATGAAATTCTTCTTGGAAATGAAGGGTCCCCTCTCTATAAGGCGATTATTGAATCCGGACTGGGGAGTGACCTCTCGCCGGTAAGCGGCCTTGAAACAGATTTACAGGAGTTTGTTTTTTCAGTTGGGATACGTGGGACGGACCCCGACAAAAAGGAAGCATTTGAGAAGCTTGTTTACGATGAGCTGCAAAAGCTCGTACGGAACGGAATTCACAAAGATAATGTTACCGGCGCACTAAAGCGGATGGAATTCCATAACCGCGAAATTAGGGGCGGTGCACCCTCAGGACTTCGATATATGGACAAAGCGCTGCGGGGATGGCTTCACGGGTATACTCCTGAATCTACGCTGGAATTCAGCAGGTGGATGGAAAAGTTAAAAACTGCTGTCGTGCAGGATAATACTTTTTTTGAAAAATTTATTAAGAAAACATTTCTGGACAATACTCACCGTTCAATTATTACCGTACGACCCGATAAGGATCATACGAAAAAGCAGAACCGGACGGAAACTGAAAGAATACAGGGAATTATGAAAGCTCTTACTCCGGCGTGGAAGGAACAGATACTTTCTGACAATAAAAAACTTAAAGATTTTCAGAAAATTCCTGATTCTCCCGAAGCACTTGCTACTATTCCTCAGCTTTCCCTGGAAGATCTTCCCAAGGATATCTCAACGATTAAAACCGTCTGCCAAAAAGGCCATAATCTTCCGGTTTATCGGCACGATCTCTTTACCAATGGAATTGTGTATGCCGATTTTAGTTTTGATGCGGGTATGCTGACTGATGATGAAACCATGTACCTTCCGCTTTTTGGAAAAATGATAACGAGCGCTTCCCTTCCGGGAATACCCTATGATGAAGTTGCCCGTCTTTTCTCTCTCCATACGGGGGGGCTTTATTCTTTTCTTGAGTCCAGTTCTGTGTTAGGGGAGAGAGGGAAAATTCGAAACAGTATTTTCTTCAGACTAAAGTTTCTTGAGGAAGACCTTGAAAAAGCCATGGAACTTCTGATGAAGATGTTTCTGGATGCAAAGATCGACGAGGAAAGCAGGTTAAAAGATGTAATACTTGAAATGAAAGGGGATTTTGCCGCATCGTTCATACCCTCCGGGCATTCCTATTCGACACTTCGTGCCGGAAGTAAGCTGAAACCCGTATTCAAATATGAAGAGAAGTGGAGAGGGATTGATCAGTATCTTTTTCTGTATAACTTTACCCGGGAGCTTACACAGGAGAAACTTCATGATATTGGGAAAATACTGCAAAAAATAAGAAAAAAACTATTATGCAAAGAAACCGCGGAGGTGAATATATCCGCACCGAAAAATGTTATAGATGCAACCCTCTCTCTCCTTCTTCCGGAGATGAGCACTTTATCTCACTCTCAGGACCTCCGGGACTATACTCTTTTGAAAAAGGTATCCTATACAAAGGCTGAATCTGTCTATATACCGGCACCCATTGGGTTTGTCGGTCTTGCAATGGAAGGATCCGGGATTGAAAGTAAAGATCACGCGGCGGAGATTCTTCTTTCTCATATACTTAAAACAGGGTATCTCTGGGAAACAATCCGTATGAAGGGAGGAGCCTATGGAGCGAGTGCATCGGCAAACGGTATGGAAGGGGTGTTTTCTTTTTCCTCCTACAGAGATCCTAAAATTCTGGATACTATTGAAGCGTACCGTGAGGGCCTTCAGTATTATTCCGATACTGTACCGGGTGAAGAGCAGCTGACTCAGGCTGTTATAGCTGTCGTGGGAAAGGATGTCCGCCCTCTTGCGCCGGGAGAGAAAAGCATTATTGGATTCAGAAGAGCCCTCTACGGAATTACCGACCGAATCAGGAGAGATAAAAGACACTGGCTGCTGGCTGTTTCTCCCCGTGATATACAAACTGCAGCCAAACATCTCCTTGAGAACTTTAATGGTGCCGCCCTCGTTGTTCTTGCCGGAAGGGAAAATATTGAAGCGGCAGCTGAGAAGTCGTCCCTACTGCCGGGAACGGTTATCCCACTGCCGCAGTAGTGGATACACGGTCCCCCGGGGAGGTTAAGCTGCATGAGGTTAAAAGGATGGCAGCCTGATACCTTTCGAGGCTTTTTTGAGCAATTCCGTTCCTCCGGCTGCTGCCCCGGGAGTACTTAATGCAAGCAGTTTTTTCTTTATTTCTGCTTCTTTGTCAGCAAGCATCCTGCGTGCTTCGGTGACCTTTTGCGTCAGAGTTTCTCCCTGCTGAATGAGCTGTTTGATGTTTCCTGTTTTGGATGACCACCCGCTTAGTGATTTGCCATAGCGTTTATCAAATTCTTCCTTTGTCTGTTTTTTTAACGTTGAGGATATTTCTTCTATGCGATTGCTAACGATTTGGTTAAAAAGCGTATCAAGTGAAGTGTCTATAGTGATGGACGTTTTCGTCTTACTGATGCTGAAAGCGGTACTGATAGTCTTCTGATCTGTAGATGCAAGCATCCTGTTTATTTCAGCCTTTAATGTGTCACCATCCGGGTTTTCCAGTATGCAGCTGAGTAAATTTATTGTGCTGTTTCCCGTAAGGAGTCCGGTATCATCAAGCAAAAAACTTCCGGAAGCATTGTATTCCCCTCTGACAAACGTGTTGTTAAAAGAGAAATGAGTAAGTCCTCCGTTCATTGTTGTTTTATTATGTGATGTATCAATAATGCCGGTGAGATGAGCTTTCCTGTCCGGGCTTATAAAAACGGCAGAAAAAGAGGCAGGATTATTAACTAAACCGGGGTTACTTGAAAAATCATGCAGAGATACTGTCAGTTGATCGTCTTTCCTGATCATTCCCAGCTTTGCTGTTTGCAAAATAAAACGGGGCGTTTTTTCCACCGGGAATTGGATATTCCGCCCTTTCCTTCTACCTGCTGTTTTTTTACTTTTTTTATTATTGGAGAGATTTTTTACGGTGTTAAGACCTTTCATAATAAGTGTGTAGTACCGGCTTGTTTTTTCCTGCAGGAGTTGGCGTGTATAGGCCGATACGGCACCCTTCAATGTTTTTCCCGGTGTATTGATAAAAGAATCAATTTTTTTATAGTCCGTATCAAGGGACTGCCCTATTCTCTTTTTTTCTTCCGATAGTAACAATGATTCTTTATGTATGGATGAAGTAAGCCCTTTGCTTCCATTCTCTACTGTCCGCAGTTCGGTATGTATGGTTTTTATTGACTTAAGTAGATCGGTACCCTCTTTCCCAGATGTTAAATGAGTGGAAGATAAACTTTGTATTTGGGATGAGATATCATTTACCGGTACTTTAAGTGCTTCAGTCTGAGTCCTGAGCTCTTCTCCTGCTGCCGCTAATCTATTTTTTGAATCTTCTATAGTCCGAAACGATGAGAAATCTTTCATGTGATTTTGTATAATTTCCTGAGGGTTGAGTGAAATATCAGGAAATGAAAAGCCGGTTTTTATTGCATTCGGTTTTTTTGTTTCAGAGTTAACGGAATGGGTATCTTTTTCTGCTTTGCTGCTGTTTTGGCGGCTTTGTGAAAGTGTTCCTGCAGCCAGTCCGGAGGCTTCCATTCTTTCTATCCATACCTTTCCTTTTAGTAGAGCTCCGGTGTTTATATCTGCCCGTATGTTATGCAGTTCAAAGAGGTTTCTACCCGGATGGTCTGAATCAGCAACCGCAAGAAAGCCAATGGTTAACGAGGAAGAGAAAACCTTAAGGTGCACCTTCGTGATAGTAACCTCTGCCGCAAAGATTTTTTCCATCCCGTGTTGAATGACGTTTGTAACTACCCGGTCTTTGAAAAAGAAACTGAAAACAATAACAGATACAATAATAACGAGCAGCACAATAAGTTTTGCCCTGTTCAATAGTCCTTTTTTCTTCCGGTTTTTTTTGTTTTGACGCATCTTCTCTACCCTCGTCCGGTAAAGGTTCTGTATTTTCCGGCCAGTAACCCGAGTTTACCGACAACAGGCAGTTTTAACAGGTGTCGTGCGAATTTTGTATTACGTATTTTATCGCGTATGTGTACCCGATATGCAGTAATAAAAGAGCGGAAAGTAAGATAGAGAGGGAATGCCAGAATAAGGGAAGTAATAAATCCCCCCATTACTATTGTGTTGTTAAAAGAGGTTAACGGAACAACGGGTAGATTAAAGAGAAAGGTAAAAAAAGATCTGAGCGCGGGAATATTCAGTATAAAATAACCTATACTGTCTAAAAGCGGATCAACAAGAGGGACGAACAATTTTCCAATCCCAAGAGTAAGAAAAGCAGTCATGAGGTTCAGTCGTGTAAAAAAACCAATAATAAAAAGTGTTATCCAGAGGAGGTTTCCTCCCGGAATAAGACTGAGCATAATTCCAAAAGAAAAACCGGCAGCTATTTCACCGGGATTTTTGTTGGAATTTAATACCTTTAAGAGGTTAAACAGTAATTTTAGAATCATTATCCACTTCCTTAATAACTTTTTTTAACAGCCTCGGGTTATCGGTAAAAATACCATCAACTCCCATGGAGATTAATCGGTGCATATCATCTTTTTGATTAACCGTCCACACCTGTATTTTAATATTCTTTTTATGGAGAATCCGTATCATGCGCCCGGTTACAATCTTAATTGGGCCCTTGAATTCAGGTACCTGAAAGGCAGCAGAAGTGAATTTTTCTTTAAAGCTGAGCAGCCCGGTTTTTTGGAGAAGAACTATTTTCCGGGCTTCGGGCTCAGAAAAAGAGGTGGGAAGGTCCGGCATATATCTCCGTAAAAGATTAAGGTTCTCAAAGTGAAAGCTTGCTCCAAGAACTCTTTTTTCTGCTTTACAGACACTTACTATCCGAACAAATTCTTTTACCAGTTTTTTACTTTTATCTTTAAGGTCAATATTGAACCGCATATCCGGCAGCGCATTAAGAACTTCCTCAAGGGTTGTCATGTGTATACCCTTTCCCCTAAAAGGAAATGTAAGTCCGCCATCGCGCGAAAACATCATGCCCGCGTCAATTGATAGGAGTTCGGGAAGTGTTTTCTCACAAACGCGGGTTTTTTCTCCGGTTATATTTTCCATAGTATCGTCATGCCAGATAACACAAACCCCATCCAGCGAAAGATGAACATCAGTTTCAATACAATCCACCCCTATTTCAGCAGCGCTTGTGAAAGCAGCAAGAGTGTTTTCTGGAAAGTAGAGGGAGTCTCCCCTATGAGCAAAAATTCGTACTTTTTTTGAGAAGAATGGATATTTCATAGGTGAATGTTAGCCTTCTTCAATACATGAGTCAAGAAAAAGTATAAAAATGAGAAAAAAAATATGCTCTTATGCCAAATTCCGCTTTACACTCTTCTTTGAATAATTATATTAAATAGAATTATGAATAAAAAAATACTGGTAATTGTCGAATCTCCGACAAAAGCACGGACCATACGAAAATATCTTCCTTCAAACTACACTGTTGAGGCGAGTGTAGGGCATGTCCGGGATTTACCCATTTCAGCGGCTGATATACCGGCAAAATACAAAGGTGAATCCTGGGCGCGATTGGGAATTAATGTTGAGGATAATTTTAAACCACTGTACATAACTCCCCGGGGGAAGGGTACCGTTGTTCGGGAATTGAAAAAGAAACTGAAAGAGGCCGATGAACTACTTCTCGCGACAGATGAAGACCGTGAGGGGGAGAGTATATCGTGGCATCTTATTGACATATTAAAGCCGAAGGTTCCGGTACGGCGTATGGTGTTTCACGAAATAACCCGTTCCGCTATTCAGCATGCTCTTGAGCATGGGAGAGAAGTGGATATGAACCTGGTAAATGCTCAGGAGACACGAAGAATTCTTGACCGGTTATACGGTTTTACCCTTTCTCCTCTTATATGGAAAAAAATAGCATATGGACTTTCAGCAGGAAGAGTCCAGTCCCCCGGCCTCCGACTTATTGTAGAACGGGAGAGAGAACGCATCAGCTTTGTAAACTCGGACTATTGGGATATCACGGTAAAAGCATTTCCTTCGAAGATGGATAGTTCTGCTTCCTTTTCGGCAAAGCTTGAATCGATAGAAGGTGTTCGTATTGCCGGTGGTAAAGATTTTAATCCGGAAACCGGTACATTGTATGAAAAGAAGAACGTTCGGGTTCTTGGCAAAGATGATGCTGAAAAGTTAGCATTGACCTTAAAGGATAAAACATGGTCAGTGAAATCTGTTCAGGAACGAAAGAGTAAACAGAATCCGGCACCCCCGTTTACTACGTCCACTCTGCAGCAGGATGGGAACCGTAAATTACGTATGTCTGCCCGGCAGACTATGCAGATTGCTCAACGCCTGTATGAGCAGGGATTTATTACGTATATGAGAACTGATTCGACAAAATTGAGCAATGAAGGTTTACAGGGAGCGCGAAAGACTATTCAAAAGCTCTATGGAGCGTCTTATCTAAGTGAAAGTCCCCGGCAGTATTCAACAAAGACGAAGGGAGCCCAGGAAGCACATGAAGCGATACGGCCGGCTGGAGAAATTTTTATTCATCCAGACAAAACGGGTCTCTCGGGCAAAGAGCTTTCCCTTTATACCCTTATATGGAAACGGACAATGGCAACACAGATGAAAGCTTCGGAAAAAGTATCGACAATTATAAAAATAGGAGCAGGGGGAACTATTTTTTCCGCGACAGGAATGCGAATAGAATTTCCCGGTTTCCTACGGGTTTATGTAGAGGGGAAAGATGATCCGGGGGCCGCTCTTGATGATAAAGAAACGTTCCTGCCAAAAATGACAGAGGGGGATACAATTACTCCGTTGAGTATTGATCCCCTGACTCACAAAACAAAACCGCCTGCCCGATATACTGAAGCATCTCTCGTCAGTCAACTTGAAAAGATGGGAATAGGCCGGCCATCTACCTACGCGGCAATAATAAACACTCTTTTTGAGCGGCAGTATATCCGGAAGCAGGGGACGTCTCTTATACCCACATTTACCGGATTTGCCGTTGTGCAGTTATTGGAGAATTATTTTCACTATCTTATTGAATACAGTTTTACCTCGGAAATGGAAAACTCTCTGGATGCAATAGCTCTTGGAAAAATTGACCGGCTGGAATACCTGAAGTCTTTTTATCTGGGAAAAGAAGGACTCAAAGAACGGGTGGAAAATAGAGAAAATGAGATAAAACCGGATGAAGCACGGACTATCCATCTCCCCCACCTTGGGAAAGTTGAAAGTATTAAAGTAGGTAAATATGGACCATATCTTGTGTATGAGGATATCCATGCTTCTATTCCGGAAGAAATAGCCCCCGCGGATATCAGGCAGACAGATATTGAAGAAATTATAGAGATGCAGAAAAATGGTCCCGTACCTCTTGGAAAAGACCCGGAGACAGAGAAAAATATTTACTGCCTAACCGGCAGGTATGGCCCTTACTTTCAGCTGGGAGAAAAAACAGAAGAGGATCAGAAACCGCGCAGAGCGAGTTTACCGAAGGGTAAAAAGCCTAAGGAAGTAACACTGGAGGATGCTCTCCGGCAATTAAGTCTGCCCCGATTATTGGGGAATCATCCCGATACGGGGCTTCCCGTGTATGCGAATGAAGGAAGATTCGGCCCCTACATATCCCACAATGAGGTATCAAGATCTTTACGGAAGGGTGATGACCTTTTTACCGTTTCTCTCGAACGGGCTCTTGCTATTCTCGCTGAACCGAAAAGGGGAAGGGGGGGGAACCTCCTTATCAAGGATTTTGGAAAGTCGGGCCCGGCAGGGGAGCCGGTAGCTATCTATGACGGCCGGTATGGACCTTATATTAAAGTGGGTAAGAAAAATATAAAACTTCCTGAGGATAAAAGAGATCACGAGTTACTAAAAAATCTTGACGGCACTGCGGTTCTTGCACTTATTAAAAATTCGGTAAAGAAATAATCGATAGTAGTCAATGTATTCACTAACGATGACGCCTCCTCCGGAGGCGGTTGATGTTTTTAAGAGCTTCCGTTCTTTACCTTTTATTACCTGTATGACTGTCGAGCCATGTAGTGATACGCTGCAGTACAATACTTTTATCTGCGGAGTTTAATATTTCATGAAAGAGACCGGGAAAAACCGCGAGTTCCTTATCGGTAGAACTAACAGAATTATATATAATTTTACTGCATTCGGGATTTACAACACGGTCTTCCTCTCCATGCAGTAGAAGAACAGGAACGGTAATTTTTGAAAGAGCCTCAGTACTGGTAAGCTTTTCTACTCTCAACAGTTCTCTGCCCATTCGTGCCCGTACTTTACCTGTATAGGTAAGAGGATCATCCCTGTATTTTTGAATAACCTCCTGATTCCGTGAAATTCCCTCCAGATCAAACGCCACTACAGGAAGTGCCGGGAGGATCGCTGCAATAACGCTGGAGATGGTTTTTAGCAGGGGTGAAACATCGGCAGTTACGCGTATACCCGCACCTGACAGGATGAGGCCTTTTAGTGAGTCGGGGTACAGGATGGCAAAATGAGCTCCAATTGCTCCTCCCATGCTGTGTCCAAAGAGAAAAATATCATTCTTCTCTTTATTCCTGGCAATAGTATAGAGTTTATAGAGATCCGTGGTAAACATTTCAAAGTAAGGGACATCTCCCCGAATACCGTCAGAATGCCCATGGCCATAATGGTCGGGGGCGTAAACGGCATATCCTTTTTCTGTCAGGAATTCCGCAACATGATCGTATCTCCCTGAGTGTTCGGCATATCCATGAGCCAGAAGTACCGTTGCCCGGGGAGTCCCTTCCGGATGCCATGTCTGGAAGAAAACTTTTCTTCCGTTGTCATGATGAATAAAAGATGTGAAGTGTATCATACTATTTTCTCCTCTGAATCCTTCTTTTTCTCTGCCTTATGCCGATACATATTTTTATCCGCTACCTGTAAGAGTTCATCATAACTCTGCCCGTCTTCAGGGAAACCTGCTATACCAAAACTGTATTTAATATAATATTTTATAGATTTGAGTGTAACCGGTGTGGTTTCAAGTTTCTCAATAATTGTAGAAATGCGCTTTTTCAGCTCAGTTTTATTATCGGTACGAAACAGAGTAATAAACTCATCTCCTCCGAAGCGTGCAAAAATATCGCTTTCCCTGATGGAAGTACTTACTGTTTTTGCAAATGTCTGAAGAACCAGATCCCCCGCCGTATGTCCGTATGTGTCATTAATCTCCTTAAAGTTATCAAGGTCAAAAAGGACAATATGAATACTGCGTTTGTACCGCCTGGCATCATAAAATACCAAATGAGTAACATCTTCGAAAAAATGCCGGTTATGAATATTGGTAAGACTGTCATATTTTGACAGATACAGTGCCTTTTGAATAAGAAGACTGTTTTTTATAACCACTCCCATTTCACTGGTGAAATATTCCATAAGCTGAAGATCATCATGGGTAAACCCCCTTTTTTTCCTGCTGCTCAGACTGACAATGCCATAAAATTTTTCATCAACAATAACCGGCGCAGTGAGTATTGTGTCATACAGATAAAAGCCCGCTTTTTCATATTTTGCAAACTCATTGGGAGAATGGTGTTTTTTATCCACCTTCTGCCGGTCCCGCACTATAAGAGGTTTTGGTTCTTTAAGTTTTCCAAGTTGATAGAGGTACGTATCCTGTATCTCGAAATCAGTTTGATCAAGATCTTCAATCCTATAGCCGATATATGCCGCCGGTTTTAAGATGTTTTCATTATTGGTAACTTGAAGAATAATACCGGCATCGCAGTCTGCTATAATATCTACTGCAGTGTTCAGCAGATGCTGCAGCAGCGTCGCAATTTCTTCTCCTGTTATGATGAGCTGATTTAGATCAATGACCGCATCCCTCAGTTTCCTGTTTTTATCAATGAAATCCCGGTCACTCAGTGCTGTTTTCAAAAGTGTCTGCTGGTTCAAAAGAAGGGTATTGGTAAACTGAACAAGCTTTTTTATATCAAAGCTTTTTATTTCAGTCAGTGTATTAATTACATAATGATCATTCGCAGTGAGTGTGGGATCTGTTTCACCGATCTTTTTCATGGTATGCTGAAGAAATATGAGGGATTTACGTATCCTTTTCCAGGTAAAAATGACATACAGCAGAATACTCAGCGCTGTGAAAATAATTTGAAGAAAGAACGAAAATTTATGAATAAAGAGAGGTGGAATAACAAGCGAAATAAAAATACCCATTACTAAGAAAGTAAAGGAGAAAAGAAGGCTCTTTTTTATCACGCTTTATTATGAAACAATCAGACTCCGGAGTCAATAAGATGAGGGAAACAAAAAACCGGAGTCACACAGACTCCGGTATATGCCGGGAGTGACGGGGCTCGAACCCGTGGTCTCCGGCTTGACAGGCCGGCGCGATAACCAGCTTCGCCACACCCCCTAACTTTGACAAAATGCACTATAAAAGGATTTTTGTCAAGAGGCTGGATAATTCAGGCCGTTACTTTTTTATTACTATTTCACTGTTGTTTTTTATTGATGCTACAGTTAATCCAAAAGGTTTAACCATGACCCTTATTGTTTTTTCAGCGTAAAAGGAGATATGGGTAATATCCTCTTTATACCACCATGAGGAAAAAAAGTTCTTTTCTTCATTATGAAGCATTGTTCTGATAATTAAATGACCGTTGGCTTTGAGAACTTTCAAAAGTGTTGTTATTTCAGAAACGGGATCCTGCAGATGTTCAAAGACTTCTATCGCAGTAACCGCATCGTATTTCCTGGTTTTCCAATCCTGTGAGGGGGCGAAAAACGGATCGTAGAAATCGACATTATAGCCTGCTTTTTGCAGAAGTCCCGCCAGGACCGGCTGTGGTCCGCTTCCAAAATCCAGAACGGTATTTCCCGCGGGTACAAAAGGGTAGAATGATGATGTTAAGATATTTTTAAGATAGGAAAGATAACCCCTGTTTGAGGGAGTGTTATTATGGCTGGTATATCGCCTGTTTTCTACAAGCCGTTCAGGAAAGTATTCCTGGGAAATTTGAATAAATCCACAATGGGGGCAGTAAGAGTATTTTTTGCTTTTTATATTCCATATCTTAGTGTTCTCTTCACGGCAAATTTTGCAGCCCACGGGTTTATGAGCGGAGAAAGCTCATTATAAGACCAATAATACCGCCAAAAACACCACCCCAGATTACGAGCCATCCCAGATGTTTTCGAATCATGTCCTGAATTATTTTTTTTACCATCTCCGGTGTCAGCTCATCAAGGCGTTTATTGATTATTTCTTCTACCTGAGATTCAATCTTTTCAGTCATGCTACCGGTTTCCAGTGAATCAGCGATAGCTTTTTTGAACAGGGGAGATTCCGTTTCAGCTTTAACAAAATCTTTCAGTTTTAGTTTAAATGGTTCTCTGAACCCGGCAAGAGCTCCTGTTCCACCGAACATTCCAAGCATGCTGCCGAACTGTGAACTCATAATAACTTCAACAAGACCGTCAAAGGCTTTGTTATAATCAACAGCTTCCAGTGCTTTATCAATATTGATAACGGGAATCATCGAATCGGTTGATTCGGCAAAAAACTTCTCCAAATTTTCCCGTGTAAAGAATTCAGTCATAATGAGATGTCTGATTCCGTTTTTAAATTCTTTAAAATGAAGCGGTACCACGCCGGAACCATACAGTAGGGGTACTTTTTCAAAAAGCATGTAAATAGCAATCCAGTTTGTTACAGCACCGGAAAGGGCAAAAAATCCTACCGAAAGAATTTGATTCCTGAACCATGGTGAAAAATAACCGACAGCTATTATGCCAAGCGCGACAAGATTCGTTATGAGGCTTTTGTTCATTGTAGTCTCCATTTGTGATTAAAATGAATGCAGTTTATAAATTCCCGTTAAAATGCGGAGATAGCCTTTAAACCGGCAGTTTTCACAATTTTAAGGCCATGGTCAATATCTTCCACCCTGAAAATAATCACGGCATCACCCTCTTCACTGATCAGTGAAGAGTACAGATATTCAATATTTACTCCTTCAGCGTTAAAAATGTCCATGATTTTCATCAGTCCCCCAGGTTTATCATCGACCCGGACACCGATAACTTCCGTAATTTTGGCGGTAAATCCTGCCTCTTTAAGGAGTTCCATTGTTTTTTTTGGAGCATCTACAATAAGACGAAGAATTCCAAAATCCGCCGTATCCGCTATAGAAATAGCACGTAAATTAATAGTACCGTTTCCAAGCACTTGCGTTACTTCCGCCAGACGCCCCGTTGTATTTTCAAGAAAAACCGAAATCTGTTTTACTTTCATCTTTTTATACTCCTTTCTCTGCATCGCGTTTATCAATAACCCGTTTTGCCTTCCCCATACTGCGTTCTATAGATTTTGGTTCAACCAGCTTAATATCCAGGGAAATTCCAAGTTCCTGCTTCATCTCATTATGGATCATTTCTCTTGTTTTTTCCAGATCCTTTGTTTCATCGGAAAAGAAGCTTTCCTCCACCTCCACCTGAAGTTCCACATGATCAAGATGGGTCTTGCTTCTGTCAATGATAATCTGATAGTGGGGTTCCGTTTCCTCTATACGCATAAGAACATTTTCTATCTGGGACGGAAAAATATTAACACCGCGAAGAATCATCATGTCATCATTTCTTCCAAGCAGACGGTGCATTTTTACTGTTGTTCGTCCACATGAACAGGTATCATGAAAGAGCCAGGTGATATCACGGGTTCTGTACCGGATAATAGGTGTCCCCTCTCTGGAAAGAGTGGTAAAAACAAGTTCTCCTTTTTCTCCTTCCGGCAGGACCTCTCCCGTTTCTGAATTTATAATTTCAGGATAGAAAAAATCCTCATTTATATGCAGTCCGTTTTGAGCTTCACATTCACAGGAAACTCCCGGTCCTATGATTTCGGTAAGACCATAGATATCATAGGCTTTTAAATTCAGTTTCTTCTCAATTTCCACTCTCATATTGTCCGACCAGGGTTCTGCTCCAAAAATACCTGCTTTCAGATCAAAATCTTTAAAATTCATCCCCATTTCCGAAGCAACTTCAGCCATGAAGAGTGAGTAGGATGGTGTACAGGTAAGAATTGTCGAATGAAAATCCCGCATAAAATTGAGCTGACGTTTTGTGTTTCCCGATGAAATCGGCAGTACTGCCGCTCCAATTGCTTCAGCTCCGTAATGGACGCCCAGCCCTCCGGTAAACATCCCGTAGCCGTACGCGTTCTGGACGATATCATTTTTACTTCCGCCTGCCATTGCAAGGCATCTGCCCATAACCTCTTTCCATAACGAACGGTCTTTTTCCGTATACCCTGCTACAACGGGAGTTCCTGTCGTACCGGATGAGGTGTGTATTTCCTTAAGTTCTTCAGGTTTACAGGCTACCAATCCGTAAGGGTATGTTTCCCGCATTTCATCTTTTGTGGTGAAAGGCAGTTTTGCTATATCCTTCAGTGTAATAATATTTTCAGGTTTTACTCCTGCCGCATCAAACTTTTTTTTGTAAAAAGGTACCTTTTCATATACATACCGGACAAGTTCCTGAATCTTTTTAAGCTGGAGAGAGCGCATCTCGTCCCGTTCCATTGTTTCAATTTTTTCGTTCCATATCATAGTGCCATACTCCTTTCATCTATAACACGTATTGCCTTTCCCTGTTGAACAGGAAGGACCCCCGGTTCATGGAGTTCAATAGAAGGATTTATTGTTATAGATGCGCGTAAATTTTCTGCTATTCGTTTTTTGAGGGCATTCATGTCCCGTGCATCATCAGAGAATATAGATGACCCTACTTCAGTCTGCACAATGAGTTTGTCAAGGACACCGTCTTTCCGCACAATTATGCGGTAGTTTGTTCCAATTTCGGCCATTTTCATGATTACTTCTTCTATTTGAGAGGGGAATACATTAACACCGTTTATTATAAGCATGTCATCTGTCCGGCCTATGATTCTGCTAATACGTCTTGATGTTCTTCCGCAGGCACATCTTCCTGGAATAATAGAGGTGAGGTCTCTTGTGCGGTATCTAAGAATCGGTGTGGCTGTACGAATAAGGATGGAGAGTACCAATTCTCCCGGTTCACCTTCAGGAAGGGGGGTGAGTGTATTCCGGTCAACTATTTCCAGGTAATAGGAATCTTCCCAAAGATGCATCCCCGCCTTTTCTGTGCATTCGAACGCGACACTTGGGCCGTTCATTTCTGAGAGACCGTACGAGTTATATGCGTCGATGTGGAATAATTTTTCTATCTTTTGTCTGATCTCTTCAGAATGAGGTTCTGCACCGACAAGGGCTTTCTTTAATGTAAAATCTTTCAGTGAAAAACCCATTTCTTTAATTTTTGTGTACATATGCAGCAGATAGCTGGGGGTCGCATGAACAACGGTGGTTCCAAAATCTTTCATTAATTGAAACTGCCGTTTTGTATTACCGCTGGAAGCCGGAATAACAAGCATCCCCAGTTTCTCCGCTCCGTAATGGAGTCCCAGCCCACCGGTAAAAAGACCATATGTCATCATATTCTGAAATACATCATTCTTCCCGCAGCCAACGGCAACAAGCGAACGTGCGGTAAGTTCAGTCCATCGATCAAGATCATCCTGAGTCTGATAAATAACTGTCGGTGTTCCTGTCGTACCGCTGGAAGCATGCATTCGTACGACTTCATCCTTATCCACAGCCATAAGACCATAAGGGTATGCCTGCCTGAGGTCCTCCTTTGTTGTAAAAGGTATTTTTTGAATATCCCTGAGAGTTTTTAAGTCAGCAGCATTTTTTATACCGACACCATCTAGTCTGTCTTTATAGAAGGGTGTTTTAAGGGCTGTTGTAACTGCTTTTTTAAATCGCAGCAGCTGCAAAGCCTCAAGAGCCTCTCTGTCCATAGTCTCAATTTCCCGCTCTCTGAATACATCAATCATTTCATTATCCTTTCTGCGGTACGCTTAAATCCGGGGAGCGAGTTTTGTATTGTATCATCATCGACGCAAAAGGCAAGACGAAAGTATCCCGGAATTGCAAATCCGCTGCCGGGAACGACAAGGATTCTTTCTTTAAGAAGTTCGTCTGCTATTTTTAAATCATCACCACCGGGTGCTTCGATAAGAAGGTAGAAAGTCCCTTCGGGTACCTGGAACCGGTAGCCCATTTCCTTCAGGGCTGATGTAAGTATATCCCGCTTTTTCTTATACGTATTAATATCAACACTTAAACCCTGAAGTCCGGCAATGGTACGCTGCATTAAAGCAGGCGCGTTTACATATCCAAGAATACGGTTGCAAAGAATAATGCCGTTTACAAGATTTTCAAAATCATCGGCTTCAGGATGAACTGCCAGCCAGCCTATTCGTTCCCCGGGGATAGAAAGGTCTTTGGAATAGGAAGTGCAGATTATTGAATTTGTATAGTGATCCAGAATTGAGGGAACAACCGCATCATCATATACAATTTTTCGGTATGGCTCATCACTTATCAGA
>CAYSXD010000013.1:0-20259 GCA_964434925.1 uncultured Spirochaetaceae bacterium | reverse complement strand
ACCATTTATGATACAGGGAAACAATGTGGTTACCTTTACTCATAATAGTTTTGAAAACTGGAAAAATATTATTAACTATAACGGGCTGTCTATTAAAACCGGAGAAGAGTTAAATACCTACGGAGGATTTACATCCCCTCCGTCGGGGAATAGATCTCATTAAGAGAAATAACCCCGGAGTTTGATTCCGGGGGATATCTGTCTATTATTGCCTGCAGTAGTAAAAAAGTTACATTTGGTTGAGCGATCCGTTGTTGTTAATCCAAAGTCCCAGGAATGAACCCATGTAAAATGTGCCGGAAACAGAAGAATCGTAGAAAAGTGAATAAACCATTTCATTGCTTAAATCATACGTTGCAAAATCTGTAGCCGTTACCGAAGGCGTCTGGGGAACTCCCGAATCAAGGTTCCATTCGTAGTAGCCGGTATTACCGGCAATAATGAGATAATTATTGCTATTAAAGGTAACAGTAACCATATCACCAAGCTTCGCCGCAGTACCCGAAGTGTCTGTCAATGGTGTTGTGTTTTTCTGTGTCCACGTCGTACCATCAGTACTGTAATAGATATAACCGTCTTTAGTGGAAAGATAGAATTTCGTTAGCCCACTATCCTCTGTAATTCCGCCAATAGGTTTAGTAAAACTTGTCGGAGTTATATCGGTAAGAGCACCTGTTCCAGCCGTACTCTTATAAATGGTTCCGCTTCCTGTTATGTTGGACGCGGCCAGGAAGAAATCAGTACCATCAGTCGCTGCACCAATAACAGGAAGGGTTGTATCAGCCAATTTGGCAGAAAGGCCCCCGTTATAGGAATAAACAGAGTACGTTCCTGCTCCTGTTCGCTGATTTATAAAAAACAGTGAACTATCATGATCAACGGAAACAAGATCAAGGTTAAGAGAATCAGCCAGTGCTGAAACTGCTGTCCACGGTGCAGAAGTAACCGTGCCGAAATTCAATGAATAGATTTTGTCTTTTATATTTGTTCCCGAATCATCCTCATAGACTGCATATACAGTCGTGTCGGTTAATTGTGACAATGATACAGCAAAAGAATGTGCATCACCAGCAATGGTCTCTTCGGGTGATTTTATTCTTGTCCAGGTTGTTCCATCCTCATAATATACCGCCAATCCGGCAAGAACGTACATTCTGGATCCTGCTTTTAATATTTTATAAACCGGTTTATCACTCAGTTCCGACGTAATAATTTTCTTTTCCGTGGAAATACTGTAAAATATCCCTGTACCGTTCGGGTTACAGGAAGAGAAGAAAAATATTCCGGTAAAAAGAGCTAAAAGGCTAAAAAACTTAATTTTTTTCATGTAATAATCCTTTAAAAATGATAACGGGCAGATAAACTAATATCGAGAAAATTGCCGAACGACGTATGATCTTTATTATCGCCAAAATAGATTTCCGGGACAATCCAGTACTGTGTACTTAAGCCGAACCCCCACTTGAGGTTCATATTCCAGTATGCCGCCACACCCGGTTTAAAAACAGGACCAAAATAGACCTGATTGGAAACTTTATTGGCAGCTATTCCCGCACCGAAAAACACCGGTATTTCAAAAGATCCTATGGGAAACAGATAAGATATTTTTGCCGTAAGAGGAATAAGTACATGTGTATTCTTATTCGGTGTAAATGCAAAAGTCCCCGCAAGTTCGACACCAAGGGATAGTCTGTTGGAAATAAACGAAGCCCATTCGAGGCTTCCCGTACCACCTAATGAAAGATGATCTTTTGCAGAAACAAATTGAGTGCTCAGATTAGGAAAATAAAAAAACAGGGGAATAAAAAGTCCACTGTTCATGGTAAAGGTCTGGCTTCCCTTACTGTAGGGTTCAACAAATTTAGCCTTACTGGTAATTTGTGCAAAACCGGACAGGACAACCATTACGCTAAAAATTATAATAAAAAGAATTTTTTTCAAAGCAATACTCCTCTATTATAGAAACATCGTTATAGTATCATTAGTTACCAGGTATTTCAATGTAATGAGCACATTTTAATAAAATATGGTTTCATAAAATATAAAATTTATATATAATAAAGTAAATATTCAGGAGGAAAATGCATGGGTGCTAAAATAATTGATGGAAAATTGATCTCTTCGGAAATAAGAGGGGAACTGAAAAGTGAAGTTGAACAGTTGAAAAAAAACGGAATTACCCCGGGGTTGGGTGTTGTTCTTGTTGGAGAGGATCCTGCGAGCAGATCGTATGTTACGGCAAAGGAGAAAGCCTGTGATGATCTTGGTATCTATTCGGATAATCGCCATATCCCTGCGGAAACAACAGAGGAAGAACTTCTTGCCTTGATCGATACAATGAACGGTGATCCTAAAATTGACGGTATTCTCGTTCAGCTTCCGCTGCCAAAACATATTGATGCCGACAAGGTTATTATGAGAATTTCCCCCGACAAAGATGTGGATGGATTTCATCCGCAGAGTATTGGAAAAATGATTATGGGCAAGGATACTTTTCTTCCCTGTACACCGCACGGCGTCGTAAAGCTTTTAAACTATTCAGGCGTTCAAATTGAAGGTGCTCATGTTGTGGTTGTGGGAAGAAGTAACATTGTGGGAAAACCGGTGGCAAACTTGCTCCTTGATAAATCTAAAAACGGCAATGCGACTGTTACGGTTTGTCATTCACGTACAAAAAATATTGCAGAAATGACACGGCAGGCAGATATTCTTATTGCTGCTATTGGAAAACCTCAGTTTATTAAAGCGGATATGGTAAAAGAAGGGGTTGTTATTATTGATGTCGGTGTAAACCGGATAGAAGACAGTACCCGGAAAAGAGGTTACCGCCTCGTTGGTGATGTTGATTTTGAAGCAATAAAAGAAAAAGCTTCCCTCATTACTCCGGTGCCCGGCGGTGTCGGCCCTATGACCATTACCATGCTTATGTTCAATACCGTTCTTTCCGCAAAATTAAGAAAAGATAGAGAATAACGTAACGGGACAGGGTTGAAAAAGAAAGGAAGATAGGGGTATTCTCACTCACAAACTTTTTTTGAGCAGGGAATAATGAGCCGAAACCGATTTATCAGTATAGCAGTTATTATACTTCTTTTTTTAACTTTTTCAGCCCTTGTTTTTCAGAATATTAAACTTAATAGAGATCTGAAGAAAAAAACGGAAAATTATTTTTCAGAGCTTGAACGGGAACATTCACGTCTGGAAACATTAACTTCCGAATTCACGGCTGTTACTACAGATCTTAATGAAGTGCGGAAAAAGTTATATCTCCCCGAGAGGGTCTATGTCAGGCAGAAGAAAGATATTTCATCTCCATTAGTCCGTGGAGAGAAAGAGAACAAGAGCTTTTCTTTCTACCTGGCTGTCGACCGTCTGAAAATATTCAACAGAAATCTTGAAAACGCGAAAAAAGTGTCCAGTATCGTTAAGAGTCCGGTATTTCGGTCACTCATGAGAAAATACGACCTTGAACTTCAGGAACAGGGAGATAATGGATATCTTCTGGTAAAAAATGTACAGCGCTATTTTTCTATAAAGGCGGCAAATGAGAAAACTTTTTCTATTATTTTTTCTAATTCTGTACAGAATACACAGAAAAATTTTAAACTTTCTCAGACTATCTACACAAAAATGGATGAGTATTTAAAAACATCATTACCCGTTCTTAATACGTACTTTAAAGAAAGGGCTACTTTTATTACTCTTTTCCATTCTTTAAAAACAAACAGTGCAATTATTAAAATTATTAAAAAAAACCATCTGTCGTTTAATTTTCATAACGGTGTATCTTCATATAATACAAGTATTCTTACAGAAGGCGGGAGAACTGTGCTTTCGGGTTCTTTCAATCTAAAATCTCTTACTTTTTCAATTGGTACAAAGAAATTTAGCAAATTTACACTCTTTTACAATGATTTTCTTAAAATGCTGCAACAGGCAGATAAACGGACTGCTTCTCAGATCCGTATTGATAACGCGAAAGCGGAAATAAGAAAAATAGCTCAGGATCCTGTCTTTATAAAATATCTACAAGAATATCGTATGAACCTTTCTCAAAAGGTAAGGCAGGATAATGACTATTATTATTTTGATTTTTTTAACTCGGATAATAAAAAGCAGGGTGCACTCGGTGTATTAAAACATGTAGGAAAAATATATCTTTTTGATGCTGAAGATGTTGTTATAGCTTCGTTAAAATCTTTACAGTATGAATCATCACAAAAGGGGGCAAATACCTATACTATTCCGGATAATCTTACTTCTTTTACCGGCTCTCTGGAGAATAAAGGATCTTTGAATCTGATTCTTATCGGATCACATGAAAAAAACGCCGACACCATTATCCTGGTAAATTTGAATAAAGAAAAAAACAGAATAATCCTTTTTTCAATTCCCCGGGATCTCTATTACAAAAACAGAAAAATCAATGATTATTACCGAACGTATGGAGGAACCCGATTCTCTGAAGTTATCTCTAAAATAACCGGACTGAATATTACCGGTTATATTGGTGTCGATATGTATGCATTTATTGATATCATTAATATTCTGGGTGGTATTGATGTTAATCTTAAAAGTACACTGATTGATCCTACCTATAAAGTCAGGGATAACGGTGTATGGACAACCCTCAATTATAATAAGGGGTCACATCATTTTAATGGTATTGAGTCACTGCGTATCGCGCGGTCCAGGCATACTTCATCAGATTTTGGCCGATCCGACCGGCAGCAGTTGATATTACAGGGGGTAAAAGATAAATTAAACAACCTTAATATCACCGATATGAATAAAGTTTATTCAATTTTTAAAACAATCGATGAATATCTTGATTCTGATATAAGTCCAATGGAAATGATTTCCCTTTTTCTTACCTATAGGAATGCTACTATGGAAAAAAAAGACGGATTAAGTACTTTTAATGTACTCTACAATACATACAGTAATATTCATGCATTGAAAGATTTATCAAAACAGTATAATAAAAATTTTAACAGAGGGGAATGGATCCTGCTTCCGCGAAATGATAACTGGAATGTAATAAAGTGGTATATAGATAAGATTTTAAAAGAATAGGAACCATGAGTAACAAATACTGGCTTGAGACATACGGCTGTCAAATGAATTTCTCCGAATCAAAATCAATGGAAAATGAATTTAAAGAATCCGGTTGGGAAAAAGCAAAAAATCCTTCCGAAGCCGACCTTGTTCTTCTTAATACCTGTTCTGTCAGACAGACTGCAGAAAACCGGATCTGGGGACGTCTTGGCTTTTTTAAACATCTTAAAAAGAACCATCCGTTTACCCTTGGCATCACAGGATGTATGGCAGAGCGTTTAAAACAGGATATACACAAAAAAATACCTGAAGTTGATATGGTTATTGGCAATTTTAGCAAAGATAAGCTTATATCTTATCTGGAAAACCATGAAAGAAATTATTGGAATGAAGATTTGCTTGATGATTCGGAATATTCTTTCAAAGAGATGCACAGCGGAGAAAATGATTTTAAGGCACTTCTTCCCATTATGCATGGCTGTAATAACTTTTGTTCCTACTGCATAGTCCCCTACGTACGTGGAAGAGAGATCTCCCGTTCCCCCGAGTCTATACTTGCTGAATGTAAAAAACTTGAGGAAAAGGGAGTAAAAGAAGTTACTTTTCTTGGGCAAAATGTGAACTCTTATCGTTTCACTACCGATAATGGAAATATTGTATCCTTTTCAGATCTTTTACACAGTGTACTGGATGAGATAAAAGGAATAGAATGGTTCCGTTTTGTCAGCTCCCACCCTAAAGATGTACCGGAAGATTTAATTGAGATCATAGGTGATGAAGAGCGAGTCTGCAGTCATATACATCTTGCTGTTCAGCACGGTTCAAATAATATACTGAAAAGGATGAACAGAAACTATACACGGGAGAGTTTTATGAATCTGGTTGATCGTATGAAACAACGTATACCTGATCTTTCACTTACTACCGATCTGCTTATTGGTTTTCCCGGTGAAACCCTTCATGATGTTGAACAAACAAAAGAGCTTATGAACTACGCACGGTTTTCAGATGCATTTACCTATCATTATAACCCCCGTACAGGAACAAAAGCCTGTGATTTTAGGGATGTGGTTCCCGAGGAAGAAAAACATAGAAGACTTTCGGAAATAATAGTACTTCAAAGATCAATCAGTGAAAATATTAAACTAAAACGTATTGGCACTGTGGAAAAGGTACTGGTAGAAAATGTTTCTCGAAAAAAAAAGCAGGAGCTTCTTGGTCGTACCGCACGAAATGAAATGGTGGTTTTTCCGGCGACATCCGGTTTAATAGGGTCATTCGCCACGGTAAAACTTGTGGCTCTTGAAGGTAATACTTTTAAAGGTTTGCAAATTTTATGAGAACGCGTTCCGGTATTATCATTTTCTTTTTAAGCTTTTTTATTTATTTCTTTCTTTTTTCTGAAAGTGGGACTGCCAAAAAATTAGCCGGCGAAGGGAATAAGAAAGAATCTTTTAATGAGTACAAAAAATGGATGGATCATAATAAGACATCTGATATATTTACTTCTTCTTTGCTAAAAGCTGCTGAAATATCACCGGATATCACAGAGAGTATTTTACTGCTAAAAAACAATATACAATATATTAAAAAACAGCAGGAATACCGCACGGCATTAATTACCCTGGGTAAGTATCAGGAATTGAATGGAGACATAAGCTCGGCACAACAATCTTTTGAAAAGGGCGCTGACATACCTTCCCTGAAAACTGATTACGAGCTTCTATTGAATTCAGCAGTTTTACTTCTCTCCCTTGGAGAGTACGATAAATCAAAAACTCAACTGTTAAAGATCCTTAGTGTAAATAAAAAAGGAAAAATATTTTATAGAACGAATATTCTCCTGGCTAAAATCTATCTTTATAAGGGAGAATCCCGGTTATTTGAAAAAGCGGTAAAAACGATAGAAACGGGAAAGGGAAAGGGTATACCTCTTGTTGATTATTTTCTCTTTCGAATTGATCCTGATTCTCTGCCGGATAAAAAACAGAAAGAATCCCCTGAAAACATGTTACGAGCCGGGGATATTTCCCTACTGCCAACAGCAGAAAATATTTTTAATCCGCTTAAAAAAGAAACAACTGAAATACAAAAACAGCAGAAAACAACAGTAGATACACAACAGCATTTCTCTATTCAAACCGGATCTTTCCGTGATCCTGAAAATGCTGAATATCTGAGCAAAGATTTACAAAAACTTGGATTTGATGCATTTGTTGAAAAACAAACTATTAATGGAGAAATATATTATAAAGTACTAATTAACGCAGGAAGTCCTGGTAAAGTACCTGAAATAATTCTAAAACTTAAGGATAAGGGCTTTGAGGGATACCCAATCTATTAAATCTTTTAGATGAATCGTTTCAGGGGGTGGTTGCTGATTGTTTTTTTTCAGGTTCCAATTGTTCTATCTGTTCATACCTGACATATGTTTTTCCCGAAGGGAAAAACCCCCTGACATTAATCGTACCTGGTATAAGAACAAGAGATCTGGTAATTTTTAGATCTTTCTTCGTCACAAGAAAATCATATTTGAATGTTTCGGTCTTGTAGACTTCTTTCCGATCATTGATATATTTCAATTGAAGAATATTAACACCTATATTATATAGATAAAACCCACCCCTCCTGAAACCTTCAGAAGTTTTTGATTCGAAGTAGGGTGGATTAAAAAAAAGTTCTTTCCCCGTATCATCTTTATAATAACCCGTTAATTGTATTGTTTTTTCATTTGCACTGGCGTTGGATGTTCTTGCTAAAATTGAATTGTCCATTGTTTTGTCTGTCTTAAGGTATTTTCCTGTCCAGTTTTTATTTGTTGCTTTTTTACTATTTCTTACACTATCATCTTTGTATGTAAGATGTATGGTATTTAAATCCAAAATTCTTATATAGAGAGTAACACGTAAGAATGGTACAATATCACTTCTGCAATTTATAATAAGTGTATTGTAAAGAGTCTTTGAGGAGCTTTCCCATCTGTATACCTCTTCAATATCATTTTCATAAAAGGTTATTTTTTTTGAATTCGGATTAAAAAGAACAATAGGCCCTATTGACACGCCTTTTTCAGTGTCAGCAGATGACAGGAGCCATAGAGCAGACAGATAATCTTCAAAATTCCTTGTAGTCCCGGTTAGAAGTGATCTCAGTTTCTTATCCGCTATTTTTTTCCCTGGAATTTTCACAGTGTTAATAAGCTGGTATTTTTCTTCCTCATTCCTCCAATAGTATGTTTTTTTAATAAGATCAAACCGATTTTTAGGATTCCCGGCATTAACCGTTGTTACAACAGGAAAACTTTTCCCGATAGTAACTCCTGTTCTATAGGCCTGAGACCGATGTTCTTCCTGAATTTCAATATTTCCGTTTTCCTTTAAAGAAAGTATCGGAAGATAGCTTAGAAGGCCATATTCATTAATATGGGTGGAACGTTTAAATATATTTATTGTTTGATTGCTGTTACCGTCACTTCCACGGCAGATAATTTCCAGATTGTGATCCCCTGTTACATCCAGTAATGATAAAGTAAAGGAGCGAACATTGGTAGCATAAGTCTCATACTGCCATGATATAACATACTTATTCCGAATAGTATCAAAATCAATTACCATTACATAAATAGGATCATTTTTGCCATTATTCTTTTTATATACAACAATCTGTTCGTCTTCGGTATCAAGGTCTAAATTTGTCTGGATGACAGTAATAAGGAAGTTACCTGTATTAAGAGGAATCTTTAAAGCCGGTTGTTCGTTGGTGGTATCAGAAAAACGACTTTTCGATGTGGAGGAAACTGCACCTGTCCGGAGAGATGCGTCCGGTATATTATAGGCGGGAGATTGTGAATTCACCGGGATTGTGCTTGTTCTGTCCCTGCAGGAAAATGTTAATAGAATAAAAATAATAATAAAAGGAATATAAAGTTTCTTCATACATCAAACCATCTTGCATTATTGGAAATAGATACGTAACTTTTCTAACACTTTTCTTTTTATTATTTCAAGAGGGTATTTACTTTTAAATCCGGCTGCCGTTCTGTGCCCCCCCCCCTCGTAATGCTGAGCTATCTCTGAAACATCAATATTCCCTTTTGAGCGCATAGAACACCTCAGGAGGCCATCTTTATTTTCTTTAAAAAAAACAGAGACTTTTACAGTTTCACTCTTAAGAGGAATATTAATAAGTGTATCGGATTCTTCATACAGAGCACCGCATTCCCATAAATCCTCTTTTAACATTTTCTGTACAGCTACCTGTTGATTATAATAAAGATGAAGTGATGCCAGTACTTTTGATTGAAGTTTCAAAGCAGATATCGAGTTGCTTTCATATATTTTTGAATAAACCTTGTTTGGGTTAACCCCCTTTGAAACAAGCTCGTGAGCAATACCAAATGTTTTAGCGGTTGTTTTTGGATAAATAAAAGAACCGGTATCATACACTATACCGACAAAGATCGCCTGGGCAAGGGGCAAGTCAAACAGGATGTTCATATCGGAAAAAAGATCATATAAAATTTCACAGGTAGAAGATGCATCACTTTCTATTAAATTATGGTTTATTTTTTCATCATTGGATTCATGATGATCAATAATAAAAAACTGTTTAACAAAGGGAAGGATACCGGTCGCCACACTTCCGATATTTTCAACATCATTTGTATCGAGTATAAGAAGTGTATATTTTTTTAAATTCTTTGGAATGATTGTTTCATTATACACTATAATCTGACCTTTCGGGTCAAGAAAATCATATTTATGAGCCATTCGGTCGGCATTAATAATTAAAGATTTTTTGTTAAGTGAGCCAAGAGCAAGTTTCATCGCACATTCACTGCCAATTGCATCACCGTCAGGAGTTTCATGCGCGGTTATAATAAAAAAGTTGTTTTCTGATAATATTTTCTCTATTTCACTAAATCTTTGCATTAAAAAACGCCCTCTTACTCTTTCTTCTCTATGTTATTTCCATTTTTGTTATCCTTTCGGGGTACATGACGTCTTACAATAAAGAGAATAATTCCACTGAGAAGAATCGCTACCAGAACAGCATAAAACGCCAGAGCATAATTAACTACTTTTTCCACATAAATATTTTGTACCGCTGGAAAAAATGCGACTCCGTTTTGAAACGTAAATGTAAGCTCTCCGGCATATCCTTTTTTTGCAACAGGAACATTAACTTCCAGGTTGAAGAGTTTCTCCGAATCAGGAAGAACAGTAAGTGTATATGGGGCAGGCAGAATATTGATTTTTGACAGGTGGTCCGATACAAGGCGTATTCCTTTTATTGTTATATCAATCGGTTTTTTATAATCTTTACTTACCAGTGTAAAAGAAAGTACCGCGTTACCGTTTTTAGAATGTTTTTTAAGGACAAACGATCCTTTAACACGGACAGTTCCCAGAAAATTTCCTATTTTCTTTTCTATTTCTTCGGGTGTTGGTCTTTTTGATACTTCAGCATATGTTCCGGAAAGTTTTTCGGCAAGTGTTTTTGCGGCAGATTCCGAACCTATACCAAGTATTTCAATTTTCCATCCTTTTTTTTGTATAATTTTTACATTTTCGAGAAATTTATGATTAAAAGTATGATCGGGAGAATAATATTTACTTCCCGGAGGAGCTTCCTGTTTACCATCGGTTATTAGCAAAAGATATTTTCTCCTGTTATCTTTAACGGTGCTTTTGAGTGCCCCCTTCAATGTATCCAGAGCATTACCTATGTCAGTAAAATGTCCGTTAGCCTGTAATGAGTCTACAACCTTTTCAAGATGTATCTTATCATTTTTCGAAGATATTCTGCCTGAGAAAATGACAGATGCTTTTCCAAAGAAAGGTATCAAAGTAAAATTATCACCCGGTATAAGAAGTTTATCCACCAAAGCATCGGTAACATAGGTTTTTACACTTTGAATTTCTTCTACCATGGATAATGATTTATCAAGAACCAGGTAAACATCAATGTTTTCCGACCTTTCATCCGCAGATAGAGTAAAAAACACTAAAAAAAAGAATAAAATAAAAAAAATTGCTTTCCTATTCATACAAATACCTCTATAATTAGTTTAGCATGTATATTTAAACATCAAAAGCACAAAAGAAAAAAAAGGTGCTTTACATTTTATGTTTCATGTTGATAATGTATAAATAAGAGTATTTGTCTAAGGAGAGAGTAATGGGAAGTATAGATCTACCGAAAAGTCCGATGGTTTTTCATCCGGAAAAAAGAAGTGCGGTTGGCTCTCGAAACTCCCTGGCACAGGAGAGTAGAGATCAGCAGGCTGAAGTCGACAATCTTCTTTCAGAGGAAGTTGACAAAGTTATTAACCATGTAAAAGCCAAGTTACCTAAAGAGGTCCTCCAAAACATTGAGGTAATGGGAGGTTTAAAGGAAAAAGTTTATAACTATTTTAACCAGAATTATCAGAATATGTTTAACCGGTATATTGTTACAACTGAAGATGAAATGGTCAAAAAGGTGAGAAACTTTATCGATCGAGAAGAAATGAAAGTTTTAACCCGTTATACTCCAAAGGAAATTTCATCTTTGCTGGATGAAGTTGGAGGAATGGACCGGTTCAACACAGGTGAAATAGAAAAATCTATTGTGAATATGTATGGGCATCTACAGGGGCATATTCAACGTGGAGTGAATGATCTTGAGAATCTTACCAATTCATTGCTTCGTCAGAAAACGGATGTCGGCGCCTTTATCCGTGGTGAAAACGCGTATTCAATTGTAAAATGTGCTTTTAAAGACAGCCTTCAGAAACCTAAAACAGTTACAGAAGTAAAGCTTTCTGTAAATATTCTTGATTCCGAGTTAATAAGTCCAATATTTCATTATCAGGTTACCGTGGAGTATCTTATTAAAGATCTCATAGCGAAAAATATTATTGATATTATTGATAAGGAAATTGAACAGGTTAAGGATGACAGAATTGATCAGGGTATTGAGGAATTTAACGATAGTGAGATTATTTTCGAAAAAATGAAAAAAGTTGAAAATCACACTGCTGATGATACTGAAAGTCCTAAGTCCAATAGGTATAAGTATATGGCCAAGAGTCTTATGGCTCGTCTTGAAGGACTCAGGGCGGAAATTGATCCGGAAGAGTTTGATCAGCTGAATATTCGTGAAAACCTGAAAAAAATTATTGATCTTGAAAATATTCGGAACAGAGGATATAACACCGCTATAAATTCTATTACTTCTATTCTGGATACATCAAAAATGGGTTATCAGTATATTGAAAACCTGAAAAACGGACGTGAGCTTATTATCAGGGAATATGAGGAAACGGACGCGAAAATATTACCGGATGAAAGATATTCTATTAAAATGAAATATTATGACAATGCTCAGCTCATTGAGGATCGAAAAGCATATGATGTTATGATGATTTCTTTTGAACAGGAGGTTCAGCATCTGTGGGATGTTCTTCAGGTAGTGTATGATGACAGTAAATTCTTTAAAAGAATCAGTGATTACGATGATCTTGCTAAAATTTATCGTAATAAAATCAGGAAAAAAATTAAAAACATTTCCGGCGACCCTGTTTATGAAGAACTTGATAAAGCATGGGATGAAATTTCTTTTGTCAGACCGGCTGAAACTGAAGTTGAACAGAGGAACAGGACGTATCTTTTTGAAAAAGATAAAATTAACAAACGTCTTATTCTTATGAAATCCAAACTTGCGAAAATGTACAGTTATAAATATCCAATTCAACGAAGGGTTGTTGAAGACAGACTTAATTTTCTTGAACAGGAATTCCAGAAGTTTGATTATATGATTAACCCATATCATATTCAGCCCGGATTACTTCTTGATGTTGATATAACCTCTATAAAAAGAAAAAAAGCAACATTAGACGGTATGGCTAACGTACTTAATGAATTCCTTCATGGAGTATCAAAGGGTTTTCAGGATGCCGCATTTGCTTCTTTTTCCCGCCGAAGATCTACTCTTCGTGAAGATATTGATCAGCATTTTGCAACGGATATCACTATGCTTGATGGTGAAGAGGTGAAAACCGATGAGAATCGCGGACAAAAGTATCTTGATATGCTTAACAGTCCGGAACCTGCTTCAACAATTAACAAAGTATCCACTAAAAAACCAGTAAGAAAATCCCGCTCTAAAGGGGTTGTAGATACTTCACCGAAGAAAAGGGGTAGACCCAAAAAAGGTGGAAGCGGACTTACATCTCTTTAAAAATGCTATTGATTCTAAAAACATCGCCTTCGGGCGATGTTTTTGTTAGTAATTGGAGTTAAAAATGAGTGATAGTTTTTATGCGTTCGAGAATTTGTCTACTAAAGTTGGATTTAATAATACTCTGAACCATTTTCAAAGTGTTTCAGGCGTTATTGATGAGTTTAATTCTTTACGTAATCTTGCGGATATTCTTAATGAACTGTTTACTGATAAAAAAATTAATCAAAATCAAATTTTACCCACAGTATATGCTCTTTTAAAAGATAAATATAATTATTCTTATTTTTCTTTTAACTTAAAAAACACAATTGAAGATTTTGATGAACTTTATAAAGAAGTTAGCAAATGGAAAGCGATAGATATTGTTTTGTTATATCAGCATCCTGATCTTGGGCCTATACTTATAAATCCTAAAAATAAAAAACATCTTGATGATTTAAATTTGTTAAAGAATTATGAACTTTTAACCATCTATGCAGGCACTTTTGGTAACGCTGATATAAAGAATCTTGGTCAAAGAGCAATAAATGCTTTATTAAAATATTTCGAAGGAAAAAAGTTTCCTAAAATTGATAGCTTTACAAAAGGTAATTATAGATTCATTGAAAAGAAGAATAAACCTGAAAAAAAAGCAAAACAGGTTTTAAAACCGGTAATGAAGACAACTCGCAGTGTTAAAAAAACTGTTTCAATTCCTGTAAAAAATGAAAAATTAACTCAAGAGGAAAATGTAATTCCCACCTCAGGGAGAATGACTCCTTTTTATTCTGTTCCTGTAACAAATGAACTTTTTCACAATGGAAATGTTGAAGCATGGAAAAAAATAATTCAAAGTTATAATAATAAGCACCCGCTTCTTGAAGTTTTTATTTACTACGATGGAGAACGTATTCATGATATTCATTCTCTATTTAAGTGGGGTAAGGTAAAGCATGGAAGTACAATTCTCTTTGCCGTAAAAGGAGAGGATATTAAAGATGTAGCTAAGCTTCAAAGATATTTTAGACAGGGTGCTAGTCCCATGTTTGAAGCTTTCTTGAAATTTCCGGTAAATAAGATATTAAATCTTTTTTAACTGTTTTATAAATGTGATCCGCGGGGGAGATAATGAAAAAAAAATTACATTTTTTTAGTAGCGATAGTTTTGATAAAAATAGAAAGGACTGGAATTCTTTAGGCCTTCGGGGAAAGGAAGCAATGGAATTTGCCGCTATGTCATTGCCTATTCTTCCCGGGTTTATTATAGACGCTGATGTTTCTGCTCATCTGGATGATCATCCTTTAATAAAAGATATAAAACCGCTGATAAAAAAAATTGAGGGATATACAGGGAAACATTTCGATGATGAAAAGAACCCGCTTCTGTTAAAAGTTGTTATAAGCCCAAATCTTGCGATTGTTAATTATCCGACACTTCATAATTTCGGGTTAACCGATAAAACGTTATCCGGTTTTAATAAGTATGTAGGGGATGAATTTGGATATCATGAGATTTTATTTCAGATAAATGGAATACTTCATATAGAAATGCGAATTGCGGAATTGGAAGGAAGAAAGAAAGAAGCCGGTATATTTAGTAAGAAAATAAAAGAATTGGATAATGAACTTGCTAAAACTCCGAAATTAATAAAATTAAAAAATCTTTTTGAAAATTATAAAAATCTCCTTCCTGACGATTTTTTTAATAATGCTTATACTCAACTGGATATTGTTCTTAAAAGAATCAGCATGATGCTTAAACTGGATGATATGGATGACGATGATGCAGCTCTGCTTATTCAACCAATGGTATATGGTAACTATGGCAAGGAAAGCGGTGCCGGTTTCTTTTTTACCAGGAATATCGTTACCGGAGAAAATAAATTATCAGGTTATTTTGCCCAAAACAAGTTTAACGAAACAGAAACCACTGCCGTCGATATACTAAAAATCAAACCAAAATTCTTAAAAGAACTGGAAAAAATTGCAAGGATGGTAGAGGATCATTTTAAAGAGATACGATCTATCCGCTATACAATTGAAAATGGCAGAGTATGGTTGATTGATCAAAGGACTGTAATGTCAAAATCAACACAGTCTGATGTAAAAACATTACTCGACCTGTATAAAAGAAAAATTATTGACAAAACATACTTAATTAATGCTGTAAAACCTGTTCAACTTAATGAAATCCTTCATCCTATAATTAATAATTCCTCTGTAAAGAAATTCCAGAAAGTATCGGGTGGTATTCCCGGAGCTCCCGGAGCAGCAATAGGTCAGCTTTATTTTACAACAGATTCATTACTTGATGCTTATAAAGTTGCACAGCAAAAGGGGCTTGATACACGAATGATCCTCTGTATGCCATCTACTTTTGCAGAAGATGTAAAGGCTATCGAAGTTGCAAACGGTGTATTATCTGCTGAAGGGGGTTATTCCGCACATGCCTCTGTTGTAGCACGCCAATATGGAAAAGTTTCACTTGTTCAAAAAGAACTTAAGTTCAGAGGTAAAAATGTTACTCTAGCAGGAAAACCTGTCCATGAAGGGCAGATTGTTACCCTGAATGTACCACATTTTGGCGATCCTGAAATTTATTTTGGTGAAGCTGATCTTATTGAGCCTGACCCTGAAAAATCAGGCCTCATTGAATTTGTTTCCATTGTAAAGAGCTCGGTTAAAGATTTTAATGTAAGGGTAAATGCGGATAAACCAAGAGATGCAGAGTTGGCAGTTAAGTTTGGTGCGAACGGAATAGGGCTATGCCGGACAGAGCATATGTTTTTTGATGAAAAACGGATAAATGTTTTCCGTCAGATGATAATTACAAATGATCCTGCTGATCGGATAAAAGTGTTAAAAAAACTTAAATCTATGCAGAAAAGTGATTTTTACAAACTGTTTAAAATAATGGCGGGAAAAGAGGTTACTATTCGCCTTCTGGATGCCCCACTTCATGAATTTCTTCCGCATAATAAGGATGAACTCAAAAAGTTTCTTGATTTTATGAAAAATAACAAAACGAATCAGAGTATTACTGCAGCTAAAGTAACTGAGCTGATGGATAATTTAAAAGAATTTAATCCAATGCTTGGTCACCGTGGGTGTAGAATTGCCGTATCGTATCCGGAAATCTATGAAATGCAAATGGAAGCTATTTTTGAAGCAGTTTATCAGCTGGAGAGCGAAGGAGTATCTGTTCATCCGGAAATAATGATCCCCCTCATTATGAATTCAGCTGAGTTGAAGCTTATTATTTTTGGAAAGAAAATTGAAGGATCGACTTATAAAGGACTGATTCAGGTTGAAGAGGAACTCCGGCAAAAGCTAAAAGCTAAAAAAGTCCCCTTTAAGTTTGGTACAATGATAGAACTTCCTGTTGCTGCGCTTGGAGCCGGTGAAATAGCAAAATACGCACAATTTTTCTCTTTTGGAACAAACGATCTTACGCAAACGACAATTGGACTTTCACGTGATGACTACACTTCATTTATGCCGGATTATACTCTCTATGATATTATTGATGGAAACCCTTTTATTAAGCTCAATGGTTATGTGAAAGAACTTATTGAGACGGCTGTTAGGAGGGGAAGTATGACCCGTCCTGAATTAAAAAAGGGCCTTTGTGGTGAACATGGGGCGGTACCGGAAAACATTAAATTTTGTATGGAAGCGGGGCTTGATTATGTTTCTTGTTCAGTGTATTCAGTACCCATAGCATTATTGGCAGTTGCCCAGGAAACCATAAAAAAGCGTAGTAAACAGTAAACTAAAGTTTAAAAAAGGAGAAGTTATAACTTCTCCTTTTTGTTTGACAGTATATATTCTCAGAAAGGACAAAATTACCAGATTGTAAAACCTTTTATAATTTTAATAATTTTTTCTGTAGCTTTTCTCGCGTCAGATTTAGGAACTCCGGCTTCTTTACTCAGTGTTTCAATAAAAAAATACGAAAGGTTTTCGTAAATATCATCACGTTTGTAAAAAACAAGCGAGAAATTAACGCCTGTAGGGCGGAGTATGGTAAATGATGAATAGGTTATTATTGGTTTTTTACTAATCATAACCTGAGTTTGATTACTTGCTTTAATAATATCAAGTTCAGAAAACCGGTGGGGAATCTGGTGCTGTGAATCTCTTCTGAAAGGTTCGATAAACTTTTTGGAAAAGATACCGGGTTCCGCCAGAATGAATAGTTTATTACCATCAGTTTGAAATGTGAGTCCATCCTTTGTGAGATAGATTGTTTTTACGCCATTGTAGGCAACAACTTCATACTTGGAATATTTACTGCGAGTATTAAAAAATGAAGAAACAATATATCCTCCCTCCCGTGGGAGCTTGTTATCATTGTATGCCTGAAAAAGATCCAATGCTTTTAAATCCATACGCAATCCTCCTTATCCTGTATTATATTAAAATATTATGTAATAGCAAGAAAATTATTTTTTTTGTTTTCTTTTAAGGCCTTCTGATAGAAATCTTTCAGCAAAATCATCCATTCCCATTTCTTTGTAAATTCTTCCTAAATTATCATATGACCGCCAGTCCTCAGGGAATCTGTTTATATTCTCTCTGAATATTTTTTGAGCTTTCTCAGTCTCTCCGTTTTTGTGCAGTAAAACACCTAATATAAGAAAAAGACTACTTTCCGGTTTTTTTAAGTAGTTTACAGCATGTTCACAAAGTACGATGCTTTCATTGTTGAGTTCTGTTTTATCCATGCAGAAAAGAAGTGCTTTCAAAAAAACAGTATTTTGGGGATTTTCTTTTAATAATCGCCGATAAACAATCCGAGCCTTGCTGTATTGTCCGGTTAATCGATAGCTATTTGCCAGAATTCTACTTACCTTCATGTTCTTATGATATCCCAGAATAATTTCGGCTTCCTGTATTGTTTCTTTATAGCGTTTATTCTCATAGAGAATTTGCAGATATTCCAATGCTAAATCATAGTCAAAAAAACCTGTATTCAAGTAGTTTTTCATCGCTTGCATTAGTTTTACAGTATCACCATTCTTTTTATATGTTGAGATAAAATCAAAATAGAGATCCGGAGTACCTCCTGAAAGTGATTCTACTTTAAGAAACCATCTTTCAGCCAGATCTTCAAGACCCGTTTTGAGATATTCTTCTCCAAGAAATTTAAAAAGAACAGGGTCTGACGGATGGTTATGAATAAGTTCGCGTAGAGCGGGAATTGTTTTCTCTGTTTCATAATTAAGTTTACATGAGGCAAGCGCGGTATAGTAACTGCACACACTATTATCCGGATCCAATGCTGAAATTTTACTTAATTCAGTAAGAAGTTCCATGTATTTTCCAATCTCCCATAGAAATAAAGAATATCCATATCTGAATTCAACTCTTGATTTTTCAATCTCTATTGCTTTTTTATAATGATTTTCCGCATAGGAGTTGTTTTTAAGGTATCTGAAAACTTCACCCATCATAAGATGAATATCACTGTCCGAATAGTTTTCTTTAAGTGCTTCGCGTCCAAAAAAAAGAGCTTCTTTATAATTTTTCTGTTGAAAGTATTTCAATGCCAGAAATCTGTTTTCATTAATATCATCAAGTGATGTAAGAGCACCGTTAATACCAATATCAAGCCGGTTTAGTTGTTTAAGAGCGTACTCTCTCTGGCCTGTTCTATAGAGGAGAACTGCCCTTCTAAAAAGCAGTAATTCATCGTCAGGGGAAAGTTCAATGGCTTTTTCATAATAAGAGAGAGCTCCTTTATCGTTCCCTTCCTGTCTTTCTATCATACCCAGATAGATAAAGGGGAGAACCTTGTCAGAGATAAATCCAGTGTAAAATGTAAACATTTGTTTTGCCATGGTTAAATCACCGGAATTAAATTTTCTTAAAGCGACTATTAGTAAGCAGTGAAGATATATGTTGAAAATTTTTTCATTTCCGGTAGAAAGTTCAACAGCTTCCCCAAGATAGGTTAGTGCCCGTTCAAATCTTCCGAATTTCATAAGCGCGATACTCAAAAAAGTACGTGCATGAACAGATTCAGGATGTTTTTTTAACGAATGCTTAAAGTGGGGTATTGATTTTTTTATGAGTCCGGAAGCAAGATAAGATCTTCCCATAAAAAAATGACCGGTAGCGGAATCAATATCATATTCTAAAAATATTCGTAAATATTGTATAGATAGCGCGTATTTTCCAAGCGCATAATAACTTCTTCCCAGGTAGAGAAAAGCTTCATGATTATCATCTTCTGTATGTATAACCTGAAGAAGAATATCAATCGCTTTCTGATAATTCCGCTCTTTTCCTGCAATTATGGCATTTTTAAATGATACTGTACGCTGTTCCATTTCATAATTGTATAGATAAGATGATATTTCAACAACCTGTCCTCTAAAGCTTTGACAAAATATAACTTATTTGTAATTATAAAGATATAAATACTACTAATGGAGTTTTTTATGAATGTCGTTGTTATTGGCGCTCAGTGGGGAGATGAAGGTAAAGGTAAAATTGTAGACTTTCTAGCGGAAAAAGCAGACCTTATTGTTAGATTTTCCGGCGGGGCAAATGCCGGTCATACCATCGTAAATGAAGGGGTTACCTATAAGCTCCATCTAATACCTTCCGGGATTGTTTATCCTGAAAAAAAGGTTGTTCTTGGCAGCGGTATGGTTATTGATCCGGAAGCTTTGTTTCAGGAACTTGAAACCATAACGGAACAGGGACTCAAGTGGAACGGAAGGGTCTTTATTTCCGATCGGGCTCATCTTGTTATGCCGTCATACAAAAAACTTGATAAGGAAATGGATAAAAAACGTCGGAAACCTATTGGTACTACCGGTCGGGGAATCGGAGTCACCTATTCGATGAAAGCAAATAGAGACGGTATACGTATTGGTGATCTTTCCATACCACGTTTTCTTGATTCACTCGACTCTGATGAAAAAGATTTTCTTGATCCTTATCTGGAGAAAATTAATTCCATGTCTGTTAATCTGGCATATCTTA
>CAYSXD010000012.1:0-20869 GCA_964434925.1 uncultured Spirochaetaceae bacterium | reverse complement strand
TAAATAATAGTGTTCAGATTATCTCTGGCACTTTTATAGGAGTATTTAGGCCAGAATGTTTCATAAATAGTATCTTTATTAATACCGTTTTTCCGGTAAATAATAAGAAGTTTTAAAAGGTCTGTGACTCTTTTCTGGCTGAGAAGTTTTCCAGGTGGTATTTCTTTCCCCTGAATAAAAACTCTGAATTTCCCAAAAGTATAAATATCGAGATCATAGCTGCTTTTTTTTAGTTTAGCTGTAATATTGACTGATTTTAAGCGTGGAAAAGCTTCTTTCAAAGGAATTTTTGCCTCTTTACACACTTCTTCCAGAAGTTCCGGTTTGCAGATATCAAGATTTCGGTATCCGTAATGTGACACTGTTTCTCTCAGCTTTTTTGCTGATTCCGATCCATCTTTTCCTTCACGAAGATCACAGATGAATTCAAGAGCCAGTAATGAAGTAGCCGGATATGGATAATGGGAAACATTGATATCTTCCCTTACAATTGCCAGGAGAGAACGAGCCGTTTCATAGTCTTTTAGCCCTATGGAAACTTCTATGAGGGCTATAAAACTATATGGGTAATCAGTCATGAGAAGCGATTCATTTCCCTCTTCCAAAAGGCGTTTGCTGTAGTAATCCGCACGCCGCCAGTTCTTGTTCCGGTAGGCAATAAGCATCTGCAAAAGATATACATGGTAGTAATTAAGATATAGATTTTCTCCGATATGAACTTCCCGTGTTGCCGCAAAAAGTTTTTCAGCTCTGTCAATGTTATTCAGATAGAGGTTATAAAGAATTAAATTTAATTCCAGATAGGGTCTGAAAGCAAAATCGGGGGATGAAAAATTGAGACCTTCCTGAATGTGCTGGATTGCCTGATGGATATCACCTGTATAAAAATCCGCATCACCCATATAGAACTTCAGCAGTGCCGCGTACGGATGGAAAAGGTGTTTATTTTCAAGCATATCCCATGTCTGGGTTAAAAGTTTTTTTGTTGCGGTAAACTCACCGCTCTGGAGATAGTTTCTGGCAAGAACAAGCCGTGAGCATAGAAAGGCTTCTTTATTGTTTAGTTTAAAAGAAGTCTCCTCGGCTCTCATGGCATTTTTAAATGATTCTTCTATGTCTGTTCCTATCCAATCCTTTCCCAGTGGAAGAAGAGACAGAAGAATTTCTCTCCTTTGCGGAGAAACTTCACTCCTTTTTGCCTCAAGGAAACGCGTTGCTCTGGCAACAATCTCTTCCACATTTTTTTTACTTTCCTGATAAAAGAAAAAATTTGCAAGAAGTGTCGCATATATCCTGGCTTGCCTGTCAATATCGCCCTGCTCTTTGAAGTAGTCAAGAAGCTGAAATAACTGCAGCCTTGTAGTGAATGGATTTTCAAGGTTTAGAGCCAGAGCCGAGTAGTAGCCGAGCAGTGGGTCATCAGAACGAAACTTAATGGGAAAACTTTGCAGCAGCCCTCTGATTTTTTTATGCTGTGTAAGATCCAGAATCTTTTCCGCGTAGGAAACAAAAATTCTTTTTGCAAGTTCAATATCACCGAGTTTTATCAGCACCGGTATGAGATTCTGGACATCATGTTTTTCTTCAAAAAAAGGAATCGTCTTCTTTAACAGTTCGGTTTTCCGGTTTTCCGATAAATCATTAAAAAGTGTTTTTAAATAGTCAGCAAAAAGTGGATGGAACCTATACGTTTCAGGATTGTCATCATCATGGTAAATAAAGTTTGAATTTTGTATTATTCCGCCAAGACAATTCGCACCGCTTTTCCCACCTATACTTGTTCCCAGATCAAGTGTTATCGAATTAAAAGGGCTTAGAGCAATAAGCATTTGTCGTTCACACTCTGAATAATTATCCATAATTTCAGAACTGAAGAATTCAAAAAACTGCGCTCTGTTTCCTTTGTTCAGGAACGTTCGTATATATTGTTCATGCTCTTCCGTATTTACCATACAGCTGAGTTTCTCAATTAAAAAAATATATCCGGTAATCCACCCCTGTAAAATTCTGTCAATATTTATTATGTGCTCTTTTCTTAACTGTAGTTGAAAAACATCTCTTATTAAAAGCGTAAGCTCGTCCATGGTAAACCGCAAATCTCTATCAGTTATTTCAAGAAGTTCCTGGCTGCTGCGTAATCTGGAAAGAGATATGCCTGGAGATAGACGTGATAGAATAAAAATATGTACATAAGATGGTAAATAATTAAGTAATTTTTCTATTGTATTCCTGCTCTCTGAAGAATCAGAGATAATATGAAAATCGTCGAATATAAGATAAAAACTTGTTTGTATTGATTGAAAAACGGAAATAATTTCATTGAAAGAATACACATCGATTTGAAGATCCTTTTCTGATTTATAATGTTCTTTTATTCCTGTTCCAATAATCCGTAGTAAACCTTCAGAAGTCTTCATGTCCTGTTCACTTTGAATCCAGAGGTAAGCGGTTTGATCTTTGTTGAGAAAATCGGAAAGGAAAATTGATTTTCCCTGACCTGCCTTTGCCTGAATTATAGTGAGTTTTCTTTCTCCCCGTAATTTCAGGAGATTGATCAGATGGTTGCGCGTCAGAATATTATGAAGGTAAGGCTTTTTAAAACGTCTGTCCGGAACCCATTGCTCCTTTGATTCTTCCTTAGCCGGATTCGGAGCATCTTTTACCATCATATACCTCTTAGCAAAATATGAATAATAATACGATGTTTTTATAATACCGGTCAAGGTTTGGAAAATTGAACCGGACTGATGATTTTTACACTACTAATTATGAAAAAATAGAGTTAAATCGTTTTTATTATGCCACTATCACCCGCTTATCAGATAGGTGTAAGCGGCCTATGAAATAATGAGGAAAAATTATTGAAATCAAGGAGATTTATATGCAAAGTGGTGTTCGGAGCAGAGAAATGTTCCAGCGTGCCAGTAAAGTTATTCCATGCGGGGTTAACTCCAATTTTCGGTATTGGGGAAATGATAAAACATTGATGTTGAAAAGGGGGAAAGGCAGCTATATCTGGGACCAGGATGATAACCGTTATATTGATTACCGGCTTGGTTTTGGACCGGTTATTCTTGGACACAATTATACCTCCGTTACAGAGAAAATTAAGGAAGCACTGGAAGTTGGAAATACCTTTGCCATGACCAGTGAATATGAGGTATCAGTTGCCGAAAAAATTTGCAATCTTACCGGCGTCGATATGGTCCGCCTGGCTAATACGGGTACTGAAGCGACCATGCATGCTATAAGAATCGCGCGTGCGTATACCGGCCGAAATAAAATACTGAAATTTGAGGGTCATTATCACGGCTTCCATGATTATGCATTATGGAACTGTTACCCCCCCATACCCGGTGTGGGATATCGTCGATCTCCTGTTCTTGTAGCTCATGGATCAGGTATTCCCATGAAACTGAGTGAGCTGGTTATCTCTGTGCCTTTTAATGACAGAGAACTGCTGGAAAACAGGATAAAGGAAAACTGGGGGGATATTGCCTGTATTATTATGGAACCGCTGATGGGAAATACAGCATCTATAATGCCGGAAGAAGGTTTTCTCAATTTTGTCCGGGGTCTGTGTGATCAGTATGGTATTCAGCTTATTCTGGATGAAGTAAAAACAGGGTTTAGAATTGCCAAAGGCGGAGCCCAGGAATATTTTTCTATTAAAGCAGACCTGGTAACATACGCAAAGGCCCTTGGGAATGGGTTTCCCATTGCTGCAATAGGTGGAAAGCGGGAACTTATGTCAGAGATTGCTCCGGGGAAGATTCCACTGGGTGGTACGTATACTGGGAATGCAGTTGCAGCAGCAGCGGCAGATGCAACTCTTGATGCGATAAAGGACGGAGCCCTTGAAACAATTGACAGACATGGGAAAAAACTTATGGATGGAATAGAAAAAATACTGAAGCATCATAGTGTCCCCGCAATTATTCAGGGCCCGCCTTCAATGTTCGGTATTATTATGACAGAGAAGAGGAAAGTCACCGAATACAGAGACTGGGCTGTTTCTGATCATGATATGTATGAAAAGCTTATCCTTTTACTTTTTGAAAAAGGTGTTATGCCTGATAAGGATTCAAGGGAACCATGGTTCGTTTCTGCCAGTCATACGGATGATGATGCAGATTATGTACTGCAGGTGTTTGAGGAATCGTTAAAAGAAGTTATTGGTAAATAAAATATGCGTCATCAGGAGATGATATTTCCGGGTGTTACTTTTTTACAGTTTATAGTAAGGAGGTAATTGCTTGCTTGTTAAAGCGGGTAAACAGACGGGTCAAGGGATTTTCCGGTACATCATATACCTTTTTATAATCCTGGCGCCTTTTGAGGTGAGATTGATAAAATATGAGATAAAGCAGGATTCATTGTTAAAAGACGTTTAGAAAAATTAAAATTTAGGAGTATGGTATGAAAAAGGTACTGATAGTTGGTGCCGGTGCACAGGCTAATGTAATCACGGGAGTTCTTTCCCGTGATGATGATGTGGGTGAAATTGTTCTTACAGATATTGATATTAATAGAGCACGGGGTATTGCTGATGCAAACGGCAGCACTAAGATAAAAACAGAGAAGATGGATGCCTCCGATACTGAGGCAATGACAGGACGTATGAAAGAAGGCGGATTTGACCTTGTTATAAACGCAACAATACCAAAGTTCGTCAGACAGGTACTTAAATCTGCCTTTAACGCAAAGATAAACTATATGGATATGGCTTCCAACGAGATTTACCCCAGACCGGATGTCCCTATTGAGCAGCTTGATTATGCTGAAGAATGGAAAGAGGCGGGGCTTCTCTGTCTGACCGGAGCGGGAGGTGATCCCGGATTGAGCAACATAATGGCAAAGGATGCTGTGGATGATCTGGATACGGTGGATTCCATAAAAATAAAGGACTATGGAGAAGCTGATTGTGATGAACCGATTGCTCTGTGGTCTATGAGAACGTATCTGGAGGATATGTACCTTCCCTCAACACAGACATTAGATGGAAAACCTGAGAAATTTTCCATGTTTACCGGTGAAGAAGAGTATGATCTACCTGAACCTTTTGGTAAAAAAGGAAAATTCTATTATCATGATCATGAGGAGGGAGTTACCATCCCGCTGTTCTGTGGAAAGCCGGTTGGAAACTGTGAATTCAAGATTGGAGAACCGGGAATAGATATGTGGCGGTTTATTATTCAGGGTCTGGGAATGATGAACCCTGAGTCAATAGATTTTCCGGGGGGAAAGGTCAGTCCTATGGAAATGATGTTTAAATTGATTCCAAAAACGGTATCTCCTCAAAAGCAGGTTGAGCTGTATGAATCAGGGAGACTGGAAAGCAGGCTTATTATTATATGTGATACCGAGGGGGAAAAAGACGGGAAGAAGGTTATTGTTCATCAGTATACAAAAAGTCCTTCCGGGAAAGAAGCGTGTGCGTGGATAAAAGGGACGAACGATGTTTCATGGATGACGAGCATTCCAGCGTCCGTATTTGCTCTTATGATGCTACGCGGTCAGGTTCATCATGAGGGTGTTGTCCCGACGGAAGTATTCACACGGGAAGAACGGGATATATTTTATCGTGGTATTTCTGAGTGGGGAATTACCGTTGTTAAGAAAATTGAAGAAATTTAAATAAGCAAGAGGTGATATAATGAAAAAGGTAATGGTACTGGGCGTTGGTGCTCAGGGAAGTACAATAGCAAAAAGACTCAATGAAGAACCTTATATAGAAGAGATTATATGTGCCGACTACGATAAGAAAGCGGTGGAAGTGATGGATAAAACTCTTTCAAAAGCGAAAGGTGTTGTTGTTAATGCACGAAATGTTGATGATATAATAAAGGCTGCCAAAGGGTGTGAGCTGATTGTAAATGGTCTGGCTCCGGACTTTAACATGAACATAATGGATGCAGCATTAAAAGTTGGAGCGTGCTATCAGGATATGGCATCTGGTCCGGTAAGTGACATGGGGTTCATTGATGCGGTAAAGAGAGTCTTTGGAAGGAGTAAAGAGTTTGAAAAGGCAGGACTGACTGCTCTTGTCAACACCGGTTCCGCTCCGGGATTCGCAAATGTTCTGACTCGTGAATCTGTTGACATGCTTGATTCATGTGACAGTATAGAAATATCCGTCTATGACGGTATCTGGTCAAACAGGTTTATTCCTTTCTGGTGGTCACCCCAAACTGCTTTTGGTGATATGGCTGCAGAGTCGGTTACGTATAAGGGTGGAGAATTTATAAAAAACAAACCGTTTAACAATCCTCAAATGGAAGATTTTATGGGACTGGGAAGGCGGAAGATGGTTGACCATGAGCATGAGGAGCCGGTAACTATGGGACTTCTTGCTGAAAAAGTATTGAAGGGGGTAACGTATGTTAATTTCCGTTACGGCGGACCCGGGCTTGACCTTGCAGAATACTTTTATAAGATGGGCCTGTTAAGTGAGGAGCCCATAGATGTTAAGGGAACAAAAATTGTTCCAATGGATATTATTTCCAAACTCACACCTCCGGCACCAAAATATCCCGATGAAATCAGAGCTGTTCTTGAGGAAGGAATGATATCGGAGGAAGGTGCATTTCTTGTACGGGTTAAAGGTAAAAAGGATGGAAAGGAACTGACTATTGACAGCTACATTAATGCACCCGGTCTTACCGAGGCGTTTGGGAAAGCACAGATTACTCATGAATCTTATCTAACCGGACAGGCTGCATTTCTCTTTACCAAAATGTTTGTAAACGGAAAAATCTTTACAAAAGGGGTTTTTCCACCGGAGGTTTTGGAGAAGGATGAAAGAGCATACTACTTAAAAGAAGCTGCAAAACTTGATATTACCGTAGATCAGTACAGCTACCGGACACTTTATTCTCAAACGAACGAGTGAAGCGGACCAACTTGTTGGTACTGTTTTCGAGAGAGTGCAGAGAACGAAAGGTAAAATACCCCGCAGCTTGCTGCGGAATAGGCCGCAAAAGCGGCCTGGGTCCAGGGCTTGCCCTGGGGTATTGATACCTTTCATTAAACCTGTAAGCCACCCCATTCGGGGTGGTTTATCATTTTAACCTGCGCGGCCTTTATTTAGATTATCCATTGCTTTTTGTAAAGGGAAAAAGGAATCTCTAAAACAGGCAGCAAAATGATTTTTACCAATTTCCTGCATTACCGGTTCTTCCGAATTGCATTGTCTATCGGCATACGGGCAGCGGGGATAAAAACGGCAGTTGCTGCTTGCATCCGGAACAACGGGGACATAGCCTTTAATGGGTACATCCTTGACTTTTACTGTTGGATCTATCTCGGGAACGGCTTTGATAAGTGCCTGGGTATACGGATGAACCGGGTGTGCAAGTATTTCCTCTGTGGGACCTATTTCAACAATTTTACCAAGGTACATAATGGCAATCCGGTCACAAATGTAACGTGCTGTTGAAAGGTCATGGGTAATATAGATAAATGAAATATTATATTTTTCTTTTATCTTTTCAAGCAGTTTTAGTACCCCGATTCGTACTGAGACATCAAGCATTGATACCGGCTCATCGGCAATAACAAACCGGGGCCTTAAAATAATAACTCTGCCGATACTTACCCTCTGCAGCTGACCACCGCTTAAGAGGGCCGGGTATTTGTCCCAGTATTCTTCAACAGGGAAGAGTTCAACCTCCTCCATGGCTTCCCTGATAAGGATGTCTTCTTCTGCGATAGTGGACGCAAGCTTATGGATGCGTACCGTCTGCCGAAGAGTATCGGATACTGTCCTCCGGGGATTCAGTGATCCAAAAGGATCCTGAAAAATCATCTGCATGTAGCGTCTGTGTTTTCTCAGTTCTCTGTTGTCCAGCATCCGGATGTCTTCTCCATTAAAGAAGATACTTCCGGATGTCGGTTCCAGAAGCCGCAGTAATGTACGGCTCATGGTTGATTTACCGCAGCCTGATTCCCCAATAAAACCAAGGACCTCTTTTTCTCCGACAGAGAAACTAATATCATCAACAGCATGAATATACTGCTGTTCCCCTTTTCTGAGACGGCCCAGCAGCCCCTTTTTTATTTTAAAATATTTTTTCAGGTTTTTAACTTTCACTATTTCTTTTCTATTATTCATAGCCATCCTACTTAACAATATGACATCCGACACTATGGCCGTCTACTTCACGAATTTCAGGTTCTTCTTCTCTGCACCTGTCAATGGCAACCGGACACCTGGGATGAAACCGGCAACCCCGGGGGGGGGAAACAAGACGTGGGGGAGAGCCCGGAATACTGACAAGATTCTTCTTTTCACCTCTGATGCTCGGGTAGGAGTTAATGAGAGCCTGGGTATACGGATGAAGCGGATGTTTGTAGAGAGATACAATATCGGCTTTCTCCATGATTTTACCGGCGTACATAACAACCACATCATCACAGGTTTCGGAAATAACAGACAGATCATGGGCAATAAACAGAGCAGTTAAATTGAGTTTGCTTCGCAGATCGTTGATCAATGTCAGCAGCTGACGCTGAACAATGACATCAAGTCCGGTAATCGGTTCATCCATTATAATAAAATCAGGATTACAGGCAGTCGCTATGGCAATCATCCCTCTCTGCCTCATTCCGCCGCTTAATTCATGAGGGAATGATTTTGCTCTGTGATGGCTTATGCCGACAAGATCAAGTTGATTTTTAGCCCGTTCCCACGCTTCTTTTTTATTAATGCTCTCATGTTCGCGGATTACTTCCGCTATCTGATCTCCAATTGTCATGACAGGATTGAGAGCATTCTGCGCTTCCTGCCGGACGATGGTAAGTTCAGCACCCCTTAGAGCCCGCAATTCTCTGTCCGACATGGTGAGAATATCATTCCCCTTGAAGATAATTTTCCCCCCCATGATTTTGCCGGGTTCTTTTACGAATTTCATGATGGCCCGGGCTGTTGTTGTTTTTCCGCAGCCGGATTCTCCTATTAAACCGACTGTTTTATTTTCCTTGACAGTAAAACTTATGGAATCAACGGCAAGCGCCGGTCCTTCTTTAGTAAGATAATGGACCTTCAGGTCTTTTATTTCGAGTATAGCCATTGATTATAACCCCTTTGTTTCTTTGTAACCGGGCTTGAGAATATCGCTGACAGCGGTACCAAGGAACGAAAATCCGATTATGAGAATAACAATTGAGAGAATCGGAGGGAGAACCCACCAGGGTGCACGGGCCATAGTTCCCGAAGCAAATGCAAAGTGAAGCATGGATCCCCAGCTTATCCGTACAGGGTCGCCAAGGCCGAGAAAACTGAGAACCGCCTCCGCATAGATAGCTTCAGTAACCATAATAACCGCTTCTGCGAACAGTATAGGAATAACGTTCGGAAGAATTTCCCGAAACATCAGAAAAGAATTTGTTGCTCCGATACATCGGGAAGCTTCAACAAAAGGGCGTTCTTTTAAGGAAAGTACCTGAGAACGTACAACCCTGGCTGTTGTCGGCCAGCTTATTAAACTGACAACAAAAATAATATTCCATATACTCGGTCCCAAAACGGCGGCAAGGACAATCATCAGTGGAAGGGCCGGAAGCATCATGAAAAAATCTACAATTCTCATAAGCAGTTCTTCAATATAACCGCCGTAGAAGCCTGCAAAAATACCAATCAGAGCCCCGGTAAAAACTGTCGCAAAGGCACTGATGAATCCAATGAGGAGCGAAACTCTCGAACCGAAAATAACCTGACTCCAGACGTCCCTTGCAAGATCGTCTGTTCCGAACCAGAACTGTCCGTTCGGTGGTATTAGAATATCTGCCACTTTCCCTGTCTGATGAGGATTTACCGTGCGAAGCAGGGGAGCGAGAATGGCAATAAAAAGAAAAAGTATAATAATGACAACTCCGACTTTACCCATACGGTGATTCATAAGCAGATAAAGAAAATCTTTTGCTTTTTGTTTCCGTATTTCTTTCTTTTTTCTTTTGTTTATTATTTCAGCAGTTCTTTCTGCATCAGTCATGAGCTGCTCCTGTTTTAATCCGGGGGTCAATTTTACTGTAAATGAGATCTACAAACAGATTTGCCAGGACAACGGAGACGGCAAAGAGAAGAAAAATTCCCTGCAGAAGCGGATAATCCCTCTTCATAACAGCATCGTACGTCAGCCGTCCTATACCGGGCCACGAGAAAACAGTTTCTGCCTCAATGACTCCTGCAATGGCGAATGCAAAGTTTACTCCTGAAAGAGTAACAACAGGCAGGAGTGCATTGCGTAACGCATGCCTTCTCATAATAACGGATTCTCTAAGACCTTTGGCCCGGGCAGTGACAATGTAATCCTGGTCCATGACTTCGACCATGGAGCTTCTTGTTAAAAGAATATATTCTCCAATATACCATAGAACTATGGAAAAAGCAGGAAGTACCATATGCCAAAGGACATCCTTTGTATGGGCGAAACCTGTAAACCCCGAAGCAGGTGTTGAAATACCGCCGAGGGGGAAAAGCAGCAACGCATAACCAAAGGTAAGCAGCAGAAGTATTCCCATGGCAAAGGTTGGAACAGAATAGAGAACAAGAGAAACTGAAAGAATTGACCGGTCAGTTTTTGAGCCGCTTTTCCATCCGGAAATAGCTCCAAGAATAATACCGATAACTGTTGCGATAACAAGTGCGGTAACCACTAGAATGAGGGTTTGCAATATCCTGTCTCCAATAACATCAACAACAGGACGCTTCTGCCAAAAGGAAAATCCCATGTTGCCATGCAGGAGTTGATTGAAATAATCAACAAACTGTCCCCATAAAGATTTGTCGAGGCCGAATTTGATCCTCATGGTCTGAAGCTGCTCCGCGCTTACCCGTGGATCCCGAAACATCATCCGTATCGGATCTCCCGGAGAAACACGAAAAATAATGAAATTGACTATAACAATTGCAATGATGGTAACTATTGCTCCCGAAATCTTTTTAAGTGCAAATATAAGTGTTTTCAATATACTGTTACTCCACCGTTAAAAAATGCGGCTCCTCTTTGGAAAGAGGAGCCTGGGACTGAAGACTATTACTGAACCGGCTTTACGTTAAAGTAGGACCATGGGTTGATCCACGTTGAAACGCCTCCCATGGTGCTGGTATAGCCGGTAAACTTGTCAATCCGAACCGGATTGATGGACTTGTAACGGATAAGAAACCCGTATGGCAGATCTTTTGAAAGTATTTCCTGCATCTTGAACAGGTCCGCTCTTCTCTTCTGTATGTTACTCTGGGCGGTCATGTCATCAAGATAATTATCGAATTTTGCATTATTGTAGTAGGCACAATTCCATCCCTCACCGCCATTGTTCCAACTTCGTGCAAATTCCCATATCCAGTCAGCATGCGGTCCCGGTTCCTCGTTACCAATTGCAATATCAAAACTGTCTTTCTCAGGAGCGTACCAGAAGTCATAGTAGGTATCAAGATCCACAATCTTTGGTTTTATCCCGATCCCTATCTCTTTCATCTGTTCCTTTATGAGGGTTATCATTTTTACTTCCCGTGTCCAATCGGAGGGGCCAAGGAGATCAAAGACAATATCTTTACCTGTTTTTGGATCGTTTACAATACCGTTACCGTCTGTATCCTTATATCCTGCAGATGCAAGGATGGTTTTTGCCTTATCGACATTATAAGCAAATTGAGGCAGGTTCGGATCGTGATCGGGTAGCTCGGTATACATAAAACTGTCAGCCGGATCTGCATATCCGAGGAAAGCAACGGAAATAATTCTTTTGGTATTAATACCGTACATAATTGCTTTCCGTACATTTATATCGGAGATTGCATTCTTTTTATGGAGATTAAAGGTCAGCCAGTCAATGGTGATACCCGGATCAATTCTAACATTAATGCCTTTTACATTCTGAAATTCTTTTAAAGACAAAGGGTCAATACCATTGTAACCAATCATATCAATTTCACCTTTCTTCAGAGCCATATTTCGCGCTTCAGAGCTGCCGTATGTTTTAAGAACAACTGTTTTGGCTGCCGGCTTGTTTCCCCAGTAATTGTCATTTCTTTCAAGCCAGATGTACTGATCGCTTTTGAATTCTTTCAGTTTGAAAGGTCCTGATCCGATTGCTGCTGCATTCTTGAAGGAGTGCATGTCGTTTTTGTATGGTTCCCAGATGTGTTTGGGAAGAATCGGTGTCCAGTAAACAGGAGGATATTTCCCCCCGTGTCTGTCAGCAAGAGTGAACTGGATGGTGTATTTGTCAATAACCTTGATATCCTTGCATTTTGTATCGGAAAAATCCCATGCAGGATCTGACGGTGGAAGATATTTCAGTGTAAAAGCTACATCTTCTGCAGTAACAGGAACCCCGTCATGAAAAACGGCGTCTTTGCGAAGGTGGAAAGTCCAGGTTTTATTATCCTTTGTTTCCCAGCTGGTAGCAAGCATTGGAATCGGTTTGTAGTCAGGTGCAGGGCCCATGATCCATAGCTGGTCGTAGACGAGAGGCCAGAAAATGCATCCCATCTCCACATACTGCCAGCTTTCATCAGGTATTAATGTGGAAAGTGCTTCATCTGATGTAAAACCCACACTAAATCTGGCGTTTTTTACTTTTTTTACCTGTTGAACTGATGTTCCCTTTACCTCTTTGTTACCACCTGCAAACACTGCTGAAGCGGTAAAGGCAAGAACAAGCAGCACAATGATAAACTGCTTTTTTCCTCTTTTCATTTTTTTCCCCTTATAAATTATATATATAGTATGTTAAGCATAGACGGTAATATACCGGTAATATCCAGCTGAAATACAAATGATAAATCAAAAGTATTCATGGATAATTTCAATATCTGAAATCTTTCGGTAAATTTTAATCTGACCACGAGCTTCCTTCAAGTCAAAAAGAAAATCGGAAAAGACAGGCCACATAAGAACCCATATTGCTATATACAACCCTTCATTAAAAATGGAATAAAGCATTGAATTTTTATCACCTTCCATTTGGCCGGTTAAAAAAGCAACGATTAGCAGAGAAATTGAAATAATGAAGTTGAAAGATATCTTTGTTATAATCTTTTTAATTTTTTTCTTTGAAAGATAAATAAGATAGTGAAAATAATTTTTTAGAGCACTATCGAATTTTGTCTCGATATTCCCAGTTTCTTCTGAAACAGGCAATGTGATCTTAAGGATTGAAGTACGCTTCACACTAATTTCATCAACACATTCAATAAGGTACTCGACAAATTCTTCACGTAAATCACGTTTCCAGAAGGATGAAGAAAAATCAAATTCATTCAGAAGATTTTTGTAACTGTCAACCTTTACGCCAATAAGGTACGCACCTTTGTCTGTTTTATCATATCTCTCAAGAATATTATTTTTCATTTATACCTGAGTCCTCTTTACGTATGCGTCAATGAGGGACTGTTCGATAGCAAGAGATTTCAGTTTTTCTATGGTAGGTCTTCCTTTACTGTCCCAGCCGCGATACTTATAATATTCCTGCATTGCTTTATTAAACGCTTCTGATGTCATGGTAATGCCTGCCGGAGGTCCTGCTTTTAATACTTCTTTATAGAATCGTTCGGGAAGTCTGTCATCTTTATCATCAAAGCCTGCCATTACACTGAACATTCTCTGAAGATTGAATACTCTTTCTCCTGTTTCTCTTACTTTTTCTTTCGGCCAGCTTCCTCCGAAAGTGACTTCAAAAAGCTTCCCGAGTGTTTCACTGTTTATCGGCCAGAAATCACAGACTCCGAAAGAAAACTTTGCGAACTGAGAGTTCTGCATTTTAGCAACCAATATCCCTTTACCTTCAAAGGTAAAGGGATCCATGTCACCCCATGCTTCAAGTGCGATAGGATAGGCAGACATATGACATCCTCCCCTTGGAGCTGTGACATACGCTATCCCCATACCGTATGAGCCTCTGGGGTCGTATCCCGGCAGTTCCATACCTTTGACATTAATGGCAATCTCTTTTTTCCCGTATCTACCCGAGAGTGATTTTGAACCATCAGCCGCCTCTGCCCATCTGCCCGACCGTGTGGCGATATCCCTGATCACCTGGAAAGTTTTTTCCTTATCACCAAATTTTATTTCGAAGTCATGCCATCCTTTTTCAGTCATTTCCATCATGTAGGCAATGGTACCTCCAGTAGATATTGTATCAATTCCATAATCATCACACAGAGCATTAAATTCTATTACAGCTGCTCTGTCTCCTATGCCCAGGGAAGATCCTCCAAGGACTATTGTTTCGAATTCAGGCCCTTCCACGGAAGCATCGCCGTCTTTAACCCAGTTTCCGCAGGCAATACCGCATCCAAAACAAGCTTTCTTATTCTGTCTGACTTCCCTGAATGAATCACCATTTAGATTCCTGTAATCATCAAATCTGCCTTCGGAGAAATTCTTTGTCGGTAGAAGTCCGGATTCCTGAGCAAGATCAACCAGTACAGGGGTTCCATACTGGTAAATTTCGTTATCATCCGCAGTTACGCCGTCTTTTTCGTGGAATTCTTCTGCCATCTGCATGCATTTCTCAAAATCCTGTACGGTAACATCAAGCCACCCCCGAATGGCAATTGCTTTTAGATTCTTGCTGCCCATAACTGCACCAATACCGCCTCTCCCAAGTTGTCTGTAGCGTTCTGATGATATACAGGAAAAAGGTACCATGTTTTCTCCTGCAGGACCGATGGTAAGAATTTTTACGTTTTTATCACCAACTTTTTTCTTAACTTCCGATTCCGTATCAAACGAACCGATGCCCTTCAATTCGGGTATACTGCAAATTGTCTGTTTTTCCGGGTCAATGTAGAGATATGAGAGTTCACGTGCTTTACCGGTTATAAGAACGGCATCAAAACCCGCATATTTCAGTTCGGCACCAATATGTCCTCCGACAGAGCCATCTGTTATCATTCCCGTCAGTGGAGATTTAGAGGTTATGGCAAGCTTTGAGGTTGAGGAAATAATTGTTCCTGCCATGAGGGAAGTAGTTAGAACAATTCTGTTGTCAGGTCCAAGGGCGTCAGTATCAATATCAAAATTATCTACCAGTATTCGTGTTCCAAGACCTTTCTGTCCGGTGTATTTTTCCGCCCAATCCCTTGAAAGTGTCTGTGTCTCAATTTTTTCTGATGTTAAATCAACATACAGTATTTTTCCAAAAAAACTGCTCATTTTTTTACCTTCCTCTCTACAAGCGATAACGCACCCTTTGCGCACCATTTTACACATTGAGGGTCTCCCCCACAGAGATCGCAGATAACTGCTTTTTGCATTGCATCAAGAAAAAGAATATTAGTAGGGCAGGTTTCCACGCAGATGTTGCATCCGTCACAAAGCGTTCTGTCAACTTCCATCCATCGTCCATTTGATTTTATAGATCCGGTGGGGCAGACATCTTCACATTTCCCGCACATAATGCAGGTACTTGCGCCGATTTTCAAACCGGTATTCTCATATTCATGCCGAATCCTGATCCTGGCTTTTTCTGGATTAAATACTTTCTCGTGCCAGGCCGAGCAGGCGATCTGGCACACCTTACACCCGGTACATTTCTTTTTATCAAACTTTAATGGCATACAATCTCCTCGGAATAATAGCTTTACACAATTCAGGATTTTAAATCCTTTCTTTTCAGAGCGCAATGGAAATCTTCTGCTGTATATAAATTAACAGAGCTATGTCAGACGGAAAAAGTTATTAGTTGGATTAAATGTAAGAAATGATGTACACTTGAACAATGGCGCACCATTATATCCAAAATGATTTCAGGCTGCCACACCAAAAAATCCATACCTCTGTTGTCGTTGATAAACCGGAACGTTCTGTTGTAAAAAATATGAGGGCTTTCTCCGGTATGGTAAATAATAAGAGAATGGGAGGGGGAAATGATAACTGTTAATAATAAAGAATATCCCTGGAAGGAAGGAACAGATCTTTACAATATTTTTGCGGCTGTCGGATACACTCTTAAAAAGCCGTCTGTCCTTGTACGGGTGAATAATGAGATCATAAGAAAAGACAGATGGGATACCTATATCGTACAGGACAGGAGTCTTATAGACATTGTGAATCTTCTCCGGGGAGGTTGATGTTATTGACATTCTCCGTCCTTTTGTTACACTGATTCAACACGAGGAGGAACGTATGGCTGAAAAAATAACATATACATCCGAAGGAATAAAAGTTCCCGATACCCCCTCTATCCCTTTTATTGAAGGTGATGGAATTGGTCCGGAAATTTGGGCCGCTGCTTCAAAGGTTATAGATGCGGCTGTTAAAAAAGCGTATGGGAAGAAAAAAAAGATAAAGTGGTTTGAAATATATGCCGGACAGAAAGCCTTTGATGAAAAAGGAAACTGGCTTCCGGAAGAAACACTGACAAAACTGAAAGATTATAAAGTTGGAATTAAAGGTCCCCTGACAACTCCTGTCGGCGGGGGTATGAGAAGCCTGAATGTCACTATGAGAAAAAAGCTGGATTTGTATGTGTGTCTCAGACCGGTAAAACATTTCCCCGGCATACCGGCACCGGTTGTTGATCCTGACGGAGTGGATATGGTTGTTTTCCGGGAGAATACGGAGGACGTGTATGCAGGTTTTGAATGTAAGGCAGGAACTCCCTATGCTCTTTCTTTAATCGCATTTGCAAAAGAAAAGCTGGGCTGGGAAATTTCTTCTGACTCAGGTATTGGTATTAAGCCCATTAGCGAACATGGTTCGAAGCGGCTTATCCGCTCCGCATTACAGTATGCTCTTCGTAACGGAAGAAAAATTGTTACTCTTGTACATAAGGGAAATATAATGAAGTTTACCGAAGGAGCTTTCAGACAGTGGGGCTATGATCTGGCAAAGGAAGAATTCGGTGATTCGGTTATTTTTGAGCCGTCGGCTGACGGTTCTGTTCCAGAAGGCAGAGTACTTCTTAATGATGTTATTGCTGATGCTTTTTTTGAGAAAATAATTACCCGCCCCCGGGAAGTTGATGTTATTGCAACAATGAATCTGAACGGTGACTATATCTCTGATGCCCTTGCTGCCCAGGTTGGGGGAGTAGGTATTGCACCGGGTGCAAATATCAACTATGTAAATGGCACTGCTGTTTTTGAAGCTACTCACGGCACTGCTCCAACACTTGCCGGGAAGGGTAAGGCTAATCCCAGTTCTTTAATTCTTTCTGGTAAATTAATGCTGGAATATATGGGATGGAAGAATGCGGGATTGTTGATAGAGAAAGGTATAACCGGAGCTATTTTGAATAAAAAGGTGACTTTTGATTTTTTTCGCTTAATGGAGGGAGCAACTCTTGTTTCTACAGATGAATTTGCCGATCTCATTATTAAGAATATGAACTGAAAGTGAATTTTAATTTTGCATTATGATGCAGGGTATTTTAAAAATATTTGTATACTTCTTCTCGTTTTAATGGGTTTAGCCGGGTGCGCGTCAACCTCAAAAACTGATATGGCTGTTCAGGATGTGAAGGCAGCTTCTCCATTGGATGATAAAGCGCGGATTCTGGAACAGGGTAAAAGCCTTATTGAAAGCGGTATGCTTCATTCTCTTGCGAAAGCGCGTAACCTATTGGCGGAGAATAACCTCGGTAACACGGAGCAGGGGAAGGAGTTGGATTATATAGCCTACCGGCTGATGGTTCTTGTATATCCCTACTACAATCAATCCGCAGCTCCTGCTGTACCCTTAAAGTCAAGTTCCTACCCGCATATAGCCGACATGATAGAATCCGGGAAAATCCCTGAAATTACAGAAGAAAATACTACCTTTTTTACACTGCTATTTTCCGCTGCCGCTGTTTTTTACTCAAATTCTCCGGAAATAATTGAACGGAGTCATGAAATTGCTGTCCAGTTGAATACTTTTAGCAGAGATAATCTGTATGCAAAACTTATCGAAGGTAAAGTGTATGAGTTGAAAGGAGAATGGAAGAGAAGTTTTGATTTTTATTCTCAGGTAGTAAATACTGAAGCTGACTGCTACCCGGCCAAAATAGGCATTGCACGATATTACGTTGAGAAAAAAGAGTACTCATCTGCTATACCGCTGCTGGAAAAATTGAATACGCTTTATCCTGAAGGGAAAGATATTTCCAGCCTGCTTGTTGAAAGTTATCTTGATACGGGAGAAATATATAAGGCAAATGAGCTTCTTGAGGATGTACTCTCCCGTGATCCGACTGATGTAGACCTTGCATTAAAGCGTGCCCGGTTGTTACTTCTTTCGGGGCAGCTGGAACAGGCTGGAAAACTTATTACTGTTTATGAAACAGAAAAGGGAGCAACCGGAGAAAGTATTAATTTAAGAGCCAATATTTTTATTCGAAAAAGACAATACGGAAAGGCGGAAAAAATTATTAAAAGCGGGTTGAATAATTTTCCACGGAACCTTTCTTTACAGATAACCTTTGCCAATCTTCTAATTATCACGAATCGGTTTGATGCGGCTGAAATTTATCTGAAAGAGCAGCTAAATGGTAATAAGAATGACCCGGATCTGGTAAAACTACTCATGATAAGTTATATAAAACAGAAAATGTGGAAAAAAGCCTCTTCTCTGTTGGAAGTGTTACTGACATCAGATGCTTCTGATGTAATCCTCCGGTACGCGGTGGAAGTATATTTTAACCTTGGGATAACGGATAAAGCATTGCAGTACAATAAAAAACTTATTCTAGGGAAAAAGCCAGCTATAGAGGATTATTCTTATAGGGTAATACTTCTTCTCGGGCAGAGTAAAAAGGGTGAGGCCTTACAGGAACTGAGCAAGTGGATTCTGTCTGTTCAACCCTCTGCGGAGAAAAGTGTTTTATACTATCTTATGAGCCTCTGTACTACTAATAATGAAAAACAAAAAGAATATCTTCAAAAAGCTCTTTTCGAAAATTTACATAATCTGAAAGCTCTTCTTGCTCTTGCTGATCTGTATGAGCAACAGGGTGAATACAGGAAAGCATACCGTTATTTAAAACAGGCTTCCCTTATTAATCCGGAAGATAGTGATGTTAAAGCACGTTTACAAAAAGTGGAGAAAAACCTGTAATGATTTGTTTAACGCTTACCGGAAAAACTCCTCAGGAAAATAATATTCTTATACAGAGATATAAACCTTTTATAGATATGGTGGAACTGCGGTTTGATTTTATGGAACCTGCAGCACTGAAGAATCTTGTACGTATGAGAGAATCTATCCCCCTGCCTGCTATTGCAACCTTTCGGAAAAAAAATGACGGAGGAAACTATCAGGGTGATGAGGAATATCGTATAAAAAAACTCCTTGAAGCTGTTGATTCGGGGTTTGACTATGTAGATATCGAGTATGATAGCAACGTCCACATTCTGGAGCGGCAGGCGGCATTATCCGGTGTAAAACTAATAAAATCTTACCATTCCTTTACCGGGGTACCGGATAATCTTGAAGATATACTTATGAAAGCTTCAGCACACGGGCAAAATATTGCTAAAGTAGCAGTATACCCAAAAAACAGTGCGGATGTCCTGAAGCTCTTAAATGTTATTGAAAATGTGAAAGATATGAAAAAGAAGATTATTCTCGGTATGGGAGAGTACGGTTTTTTTACCCGGATCCTCTATAAAAAACTGGGATCTTTACTATCTTTCTGCTCTGAAGATACCGGCAGAGGTGCTCCAGGCCAAATTTCTCCCCGAAAAGCTTACGAAATATACAACATTGATAAAATATCATCTTCCGCGAAGGTTTATGGTATTATTGGAAACCCTGTTATGCATTCACGTTCACCGGAATTCCATAACGCGGGTTTCCGGGAATATGATCTTGATGCAGTATATATTCCTTTTCCGGTGGACAATATCCAATTATTTCTGGAGTTTATGTCTATACTGAACATCAGGGGGTTTTCAGTTACTGTTCCTCATAAAACAGGTATTGTACCTTTTCTGAATAAAAAGGACTCTCTTGTATCAGAATCAGGTGCGTGTAATACGGTGATTGTAACGGATAAGGGACTTAATGGCTGGAATACTGATGTAGAAGGATTCCTTACTCCATTGAAAAAAATAATATCCCTGAAAAAAATTCAGAGAACTGCCGTTATTGGTGCGGGGGGGGCTGCCGCGGCAGTTGTACAGGCTTTAAAAAAAGGTGATACAGACATTCATATTTTTAACAGGACAAGAGAAAAAGCGGTCCTGTTATCGGATCGTCATGGAGCTCACCCCCATCCGCTTACCGCATATACAGAAATTGCAAAATGTGACCTTATTGTTCAAACGACAAATGTTGGTATGTCTCCGGCCTTTGCCGAAACACCGCTGCCGGGCTACCGGTTTTTAAAAAACCAGATTGTCTATGATCTTATATATACCCCTTTGGAGACATTGTTTCTAAAACAGGCAGCAGCGCAGGGATGCAGAACAATTAATGGTAAGGAAATGCTTATAGCCCAGGGTAAAAAGCAATTTAAATTATTTACCGGCCGTCTGTACCCTTATACAGGTGCGTAGAGAGAACTTCGTAACAGCTTAACATAGCTTATTTTACGGATGGGAATGGTAAATACCTCTTCTTCCGGAAGAGTTTTAGCCTGAAGAATAAGATTATCTCCCTTATGCTCAACTGAAACCGGCTTAATGAGAATCCGGTCACTGTTTCCCGGAAGCATGGAACTTTTGATCTCCAAAATATTACGTTTACTGTCCATTGCTCGATGAATAAGGCGAACCTTTCCCGTATAATCAAGGCCTCCGACTTCTGCTTTATCTTTCGGTTTTAAAGCTTTTTCAACCTGCTCAGGAAAGAGGATCAATTTCTTTTCCAGCCGTGCTGAAATATCTTCATATTCCGGCCGGGTAAATTTTCGTTGGTCTATCGATTCTTTTAGTTCACTT